>JBDOMS010000554.1:0-10784 GCA_039831735.1 Pirellulales bacterium | reverse complement strand
AAGGATTTGAAGAACAACAGAGCGTTCCATACCAGGCATGGAATCACCATATTGAACCACACGCTGATCGTAAACCTCTCGTGCAAGGTCACGAATGGCCTCGAGTAGCCCCTCTGATTCCTGTTGGTCGGGTGAGGCTGCTTTAATCGTATCTTCTGATAGGGCTTTCCCAAATCGCCATTCTGTCCAGCCTGTCGCGGTTCGAAGACCAAAATCAGTAGCAAGAAAACCCCGGCCCTCCTGCAAGTCAAGTCGCCGAATATGGTCCTGTGTTTTTTCCTGAAGGAATTCAGTAATGCTTTCACGCCCTACTCGTTTCACTTCTCGCTCGCTCACGGAAAGTTTCCAGCGGGTATTAGCGAATGATGTGAGAGCCGACCAATTCCACTCGCTTTCCTCTTCATCGGCAGGCAGGTTTTCCTCCACAGCATCGAATATTTGCGTCTCAGATTGTCGGATAGAAAGATCAACAGCTAACCGTTCAGCCTCTTCTGCAGACATGCCTCGGAAGTCTTTTCCGTCAAGCTCACTGGCCAGGTGGTTCGAGGCCCATGCCGCATACGTCTGTGGTCCGTAATCTTTGTCAAGAAAACCACCAATATTCTCATCAATCTGACGATCAATCATCTCCATGATCAACTCTCGACAAGGATGACCATTGAGAATCTTTTGGCGGAAACCATAGACTCTTTTTCTTTGCTCATCCATTACTTCGTCATATTCAAGAAGATTTTTTCGGACCTCAAAATTACGCTCCTCCACCTTCTTCTGAGCAGCCTCCACTCGTCGAGTCACCATGCGACTTTCAATCGCCTCGCCCTCCTGCATCCCTAATCGAGTCAGTACATTTTTTACCCATTCTCCAGCAAAAATTCGCATCAGATCGTCTTCAAGCGAGAGAAAAAACCTGCTTGAACCAGGGTCACCTTGTCGGCCACAACGCCCCCGAAGCTGAAGGTCAATCCGGCGAGATTCATGTCGCTCTGTACCAATAATCTGCAGCCCACCCATGCTGCGGACACCTTCTCCTTCAACGGTCATATTTTCACGAGTTGCAATCTCTTCAACAAGTGAGTCCCACTCTGACTTTGGAACATCAAGCCGTGTTGGATACGTGTCCTGTAATTTTGCCCATGCAAGTGTGTCTGGGTTGCCACCGAGGATAATATCTGTCCCTCGCCCTGCCATGTTGGTGGCAATTGTCACAGCACCACTACGGCCCGCCTGAGCGACTATTTCAGCCTCGCGCTTATGTTGTTTGGCGTTGAGGACTTGATGCGAAACGCCTCGCTTATCTAAGAGATTTGAGAGCACCTCACTTTTTTCAATAGAGACAGTACCAACCAATATGGGCAACCCCTTTCGCTGTACAGATGAGACTGTCTCGTGAGAAATTAATTCAGATTTTTTCTCTCCTTTTGGTTGAAAGAGATAGCCAGAGTTCGAGTCCTCTAGAACGGTTCCCATCCTCGAGGAGCCATCTGGCAGGTTTAGCGTGTCCCAGCGATTGATTCGCTCAATTTCGTCAGCGACAGCAATCCATTTTTCACGCTCTGAACGAAAAATCACATCAGGGTGATTGATGCGTTGCAAGGTACGGTTTGGAGGTATGGCGATAACATCGAGTTGATAGATTTTCCAGAATTCCGTTGCCTCCGTCATCGCTGTCCCGGTCATACCGCCGAGTTTGTTATACAGCTTAAAAAAGTTTTGGAGTGTGACTGTAGCAAGGGTCTGTGATTCCTCCTTGATTTTGACTCCCTCTTTTGCCTCCACAGCCTGATGTAGCCCGTCTGACCACTGACGTCCTGGCATCAATCGCCCTGTAAATTCATCTACGATGATCACCTCACCATTTTGGACCACGTAATTCACATCTCGTTTGTACAGGTGATGAGCCTTGAGTGAATTATCGATAAGGTGTGGCCATTCCATATTCCCAGCAGTGTAAAAACTTTCAACTCCGGCTAGTTTTTCTGCAGCTCGCACCCCCGCTTCTGTAAAGGCTACCGTGTGCTCTTTTTCCTTCACTTCAAAATGAGAATCAGCTTTGAGCTGTCGTGCTATCTTGTCTGCTTTTGCATATTTTGAAATATCGTCGTGGGCAGGGCCTGAAATAATCAGCGGCGTTCTGGCTTCGTCGATAAGAATATTGTCAACCTCATCAACAATGGCAAAATTCAGAGTTCCTTGGCTCTGCTGCATATGCTTCGGAAATGTGTCATCGTCTCTAGCAGCCATGCGCATGTTGTCACGAAGATAGTCAAAGCCGAATTCATTGTTTGTTCCATACGTAATGTCACATGCGTAGGCCTGTTGACGTTCGTCTGCATCCATGCCTGATTGAATGGCTCCGACAGTCAATCCTAAGCCCATATACAAAGGCCCCATCCATTCCATATCACGTCGAGCAAGATAGTCATTAACCGTTACGACATGAACACCCTTTCCTTCCAATGCATTCAGGTATGCCGGTAAGGTAGCGACAAGTGTTTTTCCTTCACCGGTGATCATCTCGGCAATGGCACCTGAATGAAGAACGATTCCGCCAACAAGCTGGACGTCGTAGTGGCGCATCCCTAGGAATCGCTTTCCTCCTTCACGACATACTGCAAATGCTTCAACGAGTAGGTCATCAAGTGTTTCTCCAGCTTTGAGGCGGCGACGAAACTCATTTGTTTGGTTTCGAAGGTCCTCATCACTCATCATCTCGTACCGAGACTCAAGAGATGAGATGGCCTCAATCTTGGGGTCCAGTTTGTGTAGGTAGCGTGCATTAGAGGATCCAAAGAAGCCAGTAATAGTGCGTTCAAGCCATGAGCCAAGACCGGCTGCGGCGTTGGAAATCCAGTCCCAAAGTTGTTCAAGTTGTTCCATTTGAGGAAAAGGCGAGGGGGCAAGGCGGGCGAATGGGCAGCAGCAGCCCATCTATCAGTTAGTATTGTCAGGTTGAAGAGGAGGAGCGGTCAAGGTTATCCGCTCCCGCTACACTCATAAATCAAAATAATGAACCCATTCCACCCCAACATCCATGCACGCCACGACCTTGCTGGTCACTTGCTTTTTCTTGGTACCGGCACGAGCGTTGGTGTGCCAGTGATAGGATGTGGCTGCAGTGTGTGTCAGAGTTCTGATACAAAAAACAATCGAACCCGGACCAGTGTAGCCCTTGGATTGCCATCGGGTACGCTTCTGGTTGACGCTACGCCAGATCTGAGGGCTCAATGCCTTCGAGAACAGATTGGTTCAGTGGACGCTATCTTATTAACCCATGATCACGTCGATCATCTTTATGGCTTGGATGATATTCGGCCAATGTGCTTTGCGAAAGGTAGTCCATTGCCTATTTATTGCGAAGAGCGTGTCGAGCGACGTATTCGCAATGCGTTCGACTACGCATTTCAGTCGACATCCATTCAAACTGGTGGTTTGCCAAAGGTGTCAATTGAAAGAATCTCTGAGAATCCCTTTGATCTTCTTGGAGCGTCTGTTGTGCCACTTCGTTTACGGCATGGAGCACTTGATGTTCTTGGATTCCGCTTCGGAAATCTGGCATATTGTACTGATACCAATCACATCCCAGAAAAGACGTGGCCTCTTCTAAAAAACCTCGACACACTCATTCTCGATTGTCTGCGGCCATCGTCACATCCAACTCATTTTTCGATAAGCGAAGCAATTTCGATGGCAGAACGTGTTGCTGCTCGTCGCACATTTTTCATTCACATGTCACACGAGATCGATCATGAGTCACTTTCTTCCCAGTTACCTGCTCATATTCGACTTGCATACGATGGTCTCACGATTCCTTTTGAACTTGAGCGATAGGAGTTGTTATGCCTCTTTACGATAGCCGAGTTTTTTAAGAATACTTGCTGTAGCTGCATACGCCTCAACAACCCATTCGAAGATTCTGTCGGGTTCTGGAGAATACTCGAGTTCAACGCTGAGAACACCGTCATACCCAGTCCCATGAATAGCGGCAATATAGTCAGAAATTGGTGTCACACCATGACCAGGTGGTAAGTCACCATGCACTGAACCATCACAGTCACTTACATGCACATGCTCAATCCATCCTTTTAGTCGCTGAATATCTGATGGCGGAGTTTGGACAAGATGAAGATGTGAAATATCACAATTCGCACGGACTACATCTGGTTGTCCAACATCGTGAAGAAACTGTAGCATCGTATCAATGGAACGAATAAGAGAAAGCTGGAACGGTTCAAGTTCAATGGCGATTCGAAGGCCTCTTTCGCTCGCATACTTGCCCAATTCTTGTACGGCATCGACCCCAAGTTCCCACTGGTTTTCTGGAGGTATCACTTCCTTTTGCCAGACGTATTCGCCAAGAACAAGAAGCAGATTTGAGCACCCCAATTCTGAGGCAAGATCAAGAAAAGATCTACAGCGTTTAAGATGAAAGTGACGAACGGCAGGATTGAAATCAATGAGTCCAAGAGCCACACAACATAAACTGATGATTGGTAATTCCAATTCTTGACAAGTCTCAAGGATCGTGTGTTTCTCGTAGGTATCGATATCAAGAGGGTCGGTAAAGATATCAACAGTATCAAAACCAATGTCTTTGATGGCTTCCAGACCAAATCGAGTACCTTTACCGGCCTGTGCAAACGCTGAGTTGATGATGCCTAGTTTCATGAGAGAATCTCCGAAAGAAGAACTGAGCGATGTTCTTTCGCAGAGATATAGGCTGCCTCAACAATGGCAAGCGTTGTCAGATTATCACGACCAGTGCACTTCGCTTGCTCAGTACCCTCAAGATCTCTTAGCAATTCAGCCATCGGTCCAATAAAAGCATCTGGAAACCACGCTTCATCCCATCGCGGTTGATTCCATCCCCCCACTGCATTTGTCCATGCAAGAGTGCTTGGCCGATGTTCTGGCCAAGCGGGCCAGCCAAGAGAACCCCTCGCAATACCTTGCATGCCCTCGATTCGGAAGTTCACAAAGGAGTCTTCTTTGGTGCCTTCACGATCGGGGCCATTCCAGACGTCATCCAGAGCTAGGCATCGAAGTCCACGTGTAGAAGAAACTCCAACATCATTGTGTTCTTCATACTCAAGGATAGTAAGGCAGATTCCATCGGAGTGATCAAAGTGCTGTGCAGTGCGTGGGTCAGGCCGGGTGGATGCCAAGACTCGCACTGGATTGCCAAACCAGAACCTGAATGTATCCAAATGGTGAATAGACATGATTCTGAGCGTGACCCAACCGAGCCGCTTCTGCCATGGCATCCAGTGTGGAATTGCTCGCATTTCGATGGTCGCAAGTATAGGCTCACCGAGAACATTGTTTTGGAGAAGACTTTGGCAGGCATAAACAGATGGGTCGTATCGCATGTTCTGATTCACGACAAGTCGGATATCAGCTTTTTCACAAAGATCTACCAGTCTGCAAGCCTCTGCATATGACGGAGCAAGAGGCTTCTGGGCGAGAATACCAATGATGTTTCCTTTGTGTTCGGATGCTTTCTCAATAACAGCAGGCTGGATGTCAGGAGGCACTGCAATATCAAGCACTTGTACTTCAGGGTCATGAAGCAGTTCGATAAGGTTATTGTGAACACGTTGAATGTTGTGTCGGGCTGCAACCTCCGCTGCAGATGATACATTACGTGATGTAATGGCAATCGGCTCAATACCGGCTTTGCGGTACGCGGTCAGATGGCAGTTTGCCATAATAAATCCCGCTCCAACACAGCCAATGCCAGGAAGTCTGTGTTGGGGCAGGGGGGGCGTATGCTCAATGTGTAGGGAAGTCAAAGTCACTGCTCTTCGGTTAGCGAGCGAGCTGAACGATCCTTGCTTTCAATAAGCCATGATACATCACCAGCATCTGCAAAGCGACGAACGCCAATAGACTTGATTTGTTCATCAGGGACAACGACCAAAGGTGTATATGAAGGGTGATGAGATTGTTTATACGGATTGTTTTCTTTTGAGTTGTAGCAACAAATCATTGACCAGCGAGGATGAGAAGAGCGGTTGACATCTGAACGATGCAAAAGATTGGGATGAAAAAAAACTACATCTCCAGGGTGCATTTCACAATACATATGAGGTAGCCTTGCAAGGGCAGCTGCTACTCTTTCACCATCAGCACCAGCCTGATCACCAGAAAGCGTGTGATCTAAGCGTCCCATTTCATGAGAAAATGGAACTACCTGTAAGCAGCCGTTTTCTCTTGTTGCGGGATCCACAGCAATCGACACACTCACAAGTCGAGGGAAGAGGACACCGTTCTGGTACCAATAGCCATAGTCCTGATGCCAAGTCCATGCACCACCAACATGTGCATCTTTCATAATCATCTTTGAGTGGTAGTGATAGACCTCACTTGCAAGAATTTTTTCTGCGCTGCGAACCATTCTTTCACATCGTGCAAACATCCCATATATTCCTTCACCTGGATGATTCCACAGCGAAAGACGAACAGTGCCCCCCTCTCCGTCAGCGCGGCCAAATGAATGCTCATCAAGATCACGGTCTTCTTTAGCAGCTCGACGCAATAAATCGATTTCTTCGACATCAAAGAAGTTTGGGACGATGAGAAAGCCTTCCCGGTGATATGTTGCGACTTGCTCATCATCAAGAATTGTTTGCATGCGAAACGTCCAATTATCTCAATCATGGAGTGATTATGGAACGAGAACAGGAAAAGAGACTGTTCTTGATTATATCAATACGGTCTGGAAGAAGACCATGGGGAGATTCGACTCCTTTGGGATTTATGTTGCATGTCATGCAACACGATCAAGATTTTTGAGCAAAGGGCATTTGAGATGAGAAAAGTCGGTTAAGGCGGCTCAAGAAGTGTGGGTAGACATTCAAAAAGTTTTCATGAGTACGAGTAACATTTCAGCCGCTTAGCGCAGTCGAAGTGAGTTGGCGATCACCGAAAGAGAACTCAACATCATTGCAGCAGCAGCCAACATTGGGCTGGTTACGTGTCCAAGAAAAGGATAGAGAGCGCCAGCGGCAACAGGAATCATTAGGGCATTGTAAAGAAATGCAAGCAAAAGGTTTTGCCGCACGATACACATTGTTTTCTTCGCAAGATCAATGGCGTCCGGAAGAGCTCTCAGCCCACCTGATAGAAGTGTGATATCGGCTGTCTGAATAGCAACCTCAGCTCCACTGCCCATGGCGATACCAACGTCAGCTGATGCCATGGCTGGTGCATCATTAATACCATCGCCGACAAAGGCACACGTGAGCGTGTGTTTTTGTTTTTTTTCAAAGGAGGTGGTTATCCAGTGAGCTTTTGCTTCCGGAGTGAGCCCACCATGAGCTTCTGAAATACCAAGACTCGTCGCAACCGATTTGGCTGAAGATTCAGTATCTCCTGAAAGTATAACCGTACGATACCCATGGCGATGAAGAGAATCGATGACATCACAAGCCTCTGGTCGCGAGGTATCAGAGATCGTGTACCAACCACGAAGAACTTGATTGATACTAACAAAGACGATTGTCGATCCAGCGGAAGTCAAATTAGACGGTGTTCTGCTCTTGAAGTATTGCGTGAGGTCAATACCTTGCTGACTCAAGAATTCTTCACTTCCGATAGAGATCATGTCCCCTTCAACATGCCCCTGAATTCCCATTCCAATAACGGCTTCCACATCATCCACAGGCCTTAAGTCAAGATGAGCATCTCTCGCGGCTTTCGTAAATGCATGTGCTAGGGCATGTTCACTGGCGGCCTCAATGCTGGCAGTTTTCGCAAGCATCAACCGAGCTTGTGTGTCAACCCAGCATTGGTCCTTTGTGCAATCAAGGCATACAAGATGGTTTGTACTGTTGAAAAAGGATACACGTTCTATTTGCGGCAGGCCTTGGGTAAGAGTTCCTGTTTTGTCAAATGCAATGATCTTTGTGTGGTTAAGTTTTTCAATTGCCTCTGAGTTCCGAATCAAAATCCCATTTCGTGCACCTCTACCGATGGCGACTGTCATTGCAAGCGGAGTCGCCAGTCCAAGAGCACAGGGGCACGCAATGACAAGGACGCTTACCGATGAAAGCAACCCCAAAACCATGTTTGGTTGTGGGCCAAAAAACGCCCATCCAAAGAATGTAACCACGGAGATCACAAGTACTAGTGGTACGAATACTGCTGAAACTTGGTCGACGATGCGTTCGATTGGTGCTCGTTGGGCCTGAGCAGACTCAACAAGCCGTCGGATTCGAGCCACAAGTGAATCCGAAGCTGGGACATCGGCACGAATTATAATGACTCCGAGACCGTTGAGTGCTCCTCCAAGCACACGATCTCCCTTCGTCCGCTGCACTGGAAGTGGTTCACCGGTCAGCAGGGACTCATCGCAGGAAGTGGAGCCATCAAGGATCGTTGCATCAGTTGGGATGCGTGCCCCAGGCTTTACTCGCAGGCTATCGCCAGGATGGATGTCAGACAATGATACAAGCTCTGTTTTGCCAGGCCCAATCATCTTTTCTGCCGTCGGTGGCGAAAGATCCATCAACGCTTCTATGGAGGATGTGGTTCTACGGCGAGCACGGCTTTCCAATATCTGACCAATCTGAACGAGCACAATGATCATGCCTGCGGATTCAAAGAAGACAGCAACACTACCATCCACTTTGCGGAAAGAAGATGGAAAAGATTGAGGTGCGATTGTTGCAATAGTGCTGACTATCCACGACGCCATCACTCCTAGGGCAACCAGAGAGAACATGCCGGGACGGCCACGCCGAAACCCTGTCCACCCATCGCGTAGAATGGTTATTCCTCCCCAAAATACAATGGGGCTACAAAGGAAAAACTGCAACCAGTTTCCAGTATTTCCAGATAACCAATTTGGGGGTTGCCATCCGATTCCTTTCCCAATCATCTCTGACATAGAAACAGACATAAGTAGAGTAGCAAGGACCATGCAAACCAAGAGTCGCTTTTGTTGACGCGATGTGGTGGGCTGTTCTTGAGCACAGCATGGCTTGGGTATTTTTCGAGAACTGTCAAAAGTCGATTGAGAAGATTCAATAACAGGAAGCACAGGCAACATCATCAGGCCTCCTCGATGTGCGAGGCAGTCTGGAGGCGTTCAAGTACTGAGTGTGCTTGTCCTGTATCAATTGCTGACTCGGCTACTCGAGTTGCTGAACTGAGATTATCGGCACGTCCTGAAGCCCAGATAAGGGCAGCGGCATTGATCACGACAATGTCACGTCGGGGGCCTCGTTCACCTTCGAGAACTGATCGAATGCAGTGAGCACTTTCCTTGGAATCAGATGCCAGCAAGACTGTGCGCTCATTCGGTGCTCGCATAGATAGCCCAAAATCTTCAGGATGCCAGATTGATTCCTGAATACGACCATGAGAGACGTCCAACACTCTTGTTTCGGAAAATAGCCCCACTTCATCCACGCCATCCATACTTCGAACAACAATGGCGCGTTTGTGTTTGAGCATTTCAGCAGCCTTAGCAACTGGTTCTTGCGCGTCATGACGCCCAACTCCAATGACTTGTATGGCATTGCCAACTGGGTTGCATAACGGTCCTACAAAATTGAATATGGTTGGTCGACCAATGCGTTGACGTAGCTCACGAAGCTTTGCGAGAGCTGGGTGATGGGAGGGAGCAAACAAGAAACAAATACCAACATCAATAAGACATCGCTTTGCGACATCCGGCGTCACAATCACCTGTATGCCGAGTTGTTCAAGGACATCGGCGCTGCCAGTTCGGCTTGATACGGCACGGTTTCCATGTTTTGCGATGGGGAGGCCGGTCGCTGCTACCACAAAAGCAGCTGCAGTGCTGATATTAAACGTTCCTGAGCCATCACCACCAGTCCCACAGGTATCACCGATCAGAAGATCCTTATCTGGTAAGTTCACCGAATGCATGCGTGCTCGTAGGGCATCAGCAACACCAGCAATTTCCTGACCTGTTGGACTTTTTTCTGCGGTGGACTCTAGCCATCGAGCAAAAGTATCTAGAGAAATCATTTCATCGAGTGCAGCCTCAACAAGAAGCTTTGTATCATTACGCGTCAGTCTATTTCCGGACTCAATATGACTGATGATAGTCTGAATGGTACGTGATGGATTGCTTTGGGAAGACATGGATTTCCTTAGTAAGAACTTGATACTTCCTTATTGTTGCACGGAATATGGGTTAGAAAAGTAGTATATCTGTTCCACTTATTACCAGCGGTCTGTGATCTGTTGTTCATCCGGAACTTGAACTGCTACGATCCCGATATGCGTAAAAAAGTAATTATCGACTGTGATCCTGGAATAGATGATGCGGTGGCTCTCATCATGGCACTGTTTGATCCGCGTTTGCAGGTGTTAGCGGTTACTGCCTGTGGGGGCAATGTTCCTGCTGATCAGGCAAGCTGTAATTTACAATCATTAGTACAACTGCTTGATCCGGCCCGGCTTCCGAAAATCGGTGTAGCCTCAAAAGATATAGTTTTACCATCAAGTCCATTCAGCCTTCATGGCAACGATGGCCTTGGAGGCCTGAATCTTCCGCAGACAAATCTCCATGGAGCTCGTTCAGCTGAGAAAGTGATTTGTGAAACATTGCGGGAATATCCGCACGAAGTAACTATCATTGCTCTTGGTCCACTGTCGAATGTATCTCGAGCATTTTCTCGAGATCCGTCGCTCATTGATCTTGTTGATTCGATCATCATGAGTGGTGGGACTCTGTATGGTCATGGAAATGCGACACCGGTCGCAGATGTCAACTTTTTTTGTGACCCGCATGCTGCTCAACACGTTGTCCA
>JBDOMS010000483.1:638-2473 GCA_039831735.1 Pirellulales bacterium | reverse complement strand
AAGACCATTGTTTTCGCAAAATAATGAGGTTATGGAGTACAGGCCGCATGAAAAACATAATAGAGTAACGTTTTTCATGAATTAATGCCTGGGCGTTACATATTTTGCACTTCCCGTAGTTTCGCACTTCTGGATAGGCTAGCGGTCGTCACGGCCCCAATTGTGAAAATCGCGGGCGTGAACTGAATCAAAATGCAAACGGATTGCGATTCGGTTTGGTTTTCCCCTTTTAGGAGTTTGTCGATGAAGCGTTTTTCTTCACTCGTTTCCATGTTTATTTTGTTGGTGGTCGTGGGTTTTGTAGCAGCAGAATCTGCATCAGCCGCGGGTCGACTCCGTCGAAATCGTGGGTGTTGCGATTGTGCTCCAACATGTGCTGCAGAGCCATGCTGTGCTGCAGAGCCATGCTGTGCTGCAGAGCCATGCTGTGCTGCAGAGCCATGCTGTGCTGCAGAGCCAACGTGTTGCGCGAATTCTTGCTGCAAGCCACGCCGTCGTGGTCTTTTCAGCAGACGTTCACGTAATTGCTGCAACAGCTGTGACAGCTGCACAAGTTGCTGCTCAGAGCCATGCTGTGCGGCAGAGCCGTGTTGCTCGGCTGGCTAATTTGGTCGCAATTGAGAATGATCCTTAGGCCGGGTTTTCCATCTTGGAAAGCCCGGTTTTTTATTGTGATCGAGAAAGGTATGCGGAGGCTACCTTCTGTTGAGGCAGTCATATACCAGTATGTGATGCGTTATGGTCCAACTGCATCCTGCAGAAGTTGGATCCATGGCCCAACGAAGTGTCCACTGTCGTGGAATGTGCGACCACTCACAATGTTGCCATCAATAACGCAGGCTTCATCAACAAACGTGCCACCAACAACCTCAAGATCAAATTGACATTTTGGAACAGTTGCCAAACGTTTTCCCTTTAGGCATCCTGCATAGGCTGGAACTTCCACTCCGTGACATACGCTTGCAACGGGTTTGTTCATTTCGAAAAAATGCCGGGTAATGCGTACGAGGTCTTTGTCGTAGCGTATGTATTCGGGAGCACGTCCACCACTGAAAAAGATGCCTACATACTGAGTTGGATCAACCTCTGAAAAAGCCAGATCAGCCTGTATTTGATAGCCCTCCCACTCTTTCGTGATTGTCCAGCCAGGACGCACTTCATGGAGTACCATTTGATAGGTTTTCCGCTCTGGACCAATAACAACCGGGCGAAATCCGGCCTCCTGTAGACGATAATACGGGTAGAGCGTGTCAACCGTTTCTGTGGCATCACCGACGACGATTAAGACTTCACCGATGTATGAGTTCGTCATGTGGTATGTTCCTTTTCGTGATCGATTGGATCAGTAAATACTTCAACTTTGTATCATAGTCAAAGTAACACTGGAGTCGCTATGTGTTCTGAATTTCTTTCTATGGTTTGGAAGAGTGGTCGAATGAGCAGGTGGTTTGGAGTTGCTATCGCCTTGTGTGTGCACCTGTGGAGTGAAGGCGATCCACGACATCTTATGGCCGGTGATATTTCAGTTCTTGTTGGAAACGCAAATGGACGGAAAAACGAAATTCCACAAGTGGAATGCCTGAATGAGCCATTTGCTGTCGATTTCAATAATGAAGGGCTGATGTATGTGGTTGAGTTTCTCCGTAGTAATCGTGTGATGCGATCACGGCAACCAATTGAGCAGACAACAATCACAAGTGAACTACTTCCGTTCTCTGGAGTATTTTATCAAGCAACACCCAAAAAGTCATCGAAGCAAAAAGTGTCTGCTACTGAGATACCGTATTGTGGGATGCATGACCTTGCTATCGGAGAGAATGAAGAGATTTATCTTG
>JBDOMS010000483.1:0-628 GCA_039831735.1 Pirellulales bacterium | reverse complement strand
AATCATCGTATTCAAATTCTGCATCCAGAAACGCGAAACGTGACGACACTTGCAGGAACAGGAATTGCTGGCTTTTCGGGAGACGGGGGTGTGGCATCCGATGCCACACTCAATCAACCATATTGTTGCGCGCTCTCTCCGGACAAAAAACGCATGTTGATAGCAGATATTCGCAATCAACGGTTGCGTTCTATCGATCTCGGTACACGCATCATTTCCACCCTTGCTGGAAATGGCAATCGTGGAAAACCTCTTGAAGGAGTCGATGCCGTTACATCACCACTTGCCGGTCCACGCGCTGCGTGTGAGGCGAATGATGGAACCACGTATCTTGTTTTGCGAGAGGGCCATGCGCTGGTTGCAATCAAGAGAGGTATCCTCAGGACAGTCGTGAATATTGCAGGCACATCTGGGTATGGTGGTGACAATGGTCCTGCTTTAACTGCTTTGCTTAAGGGTCCAAAGTATGTCTGTATGGATCATCTTCAGCGGGTACTGATTGTTGACACAGAAAACCATTGCGTACGGTGCTTTGATCCATCAACAGCAAAAATATCACTTGTGGCTGGTGTCCCAACAAAGCCTGGTAGTACGGTCGGTGACACGTGGACCACAACGCGTTTGCGGC
>JBDOMS010000397.1:0-2474 GCA_039831735.1 Pirellulales bacterium | reverse complement strand
CCCGAGGACTTCCCCTCCAACCAATCGCCGAACCTAAAATGAGGGAGTGCACTAAACAACCAATTGCGTACACATCACTTTGAGGCGTACAGCAAGAGGAAGAGTCCGTGAGTTCTGGTGCAAGAAAGCATGCTCTGTGTCCTAAGGCGTCAATTTGCTCTTTCTGCTCAAGTGGAAGGCGAGGAGGCTGCAGATGCGGATCACCAGCCAACGGAAACTGTGCAAGACGAATACCTGCTTCTCTTGAGGCTGCCCCATCTTCTTGAGATGCTTGTCGGAGAGCATGTAGTGAAATCGCACCATGAACGCCTCCATGACGATGTATTTCCGCAACACCTTTTGTAACTTCAAGAGCTACTTTCAGACATGATTCAGGAGTGAACTTACCATGAAGAGATAGTTCTTCGGCGAGTGTTGTAAGTGGAATGTCTTCACAAACGATAAAGCGTTGAGACCGTACATTACTCACAGTAAACGTTTTTGACAGTAACGGAGACTGAACAGCTTTGGCAATTTTCGTTTGGCGAACAATACCTGACCAGATTTCTTGATTTTTACACAGCGTCCCCTCAAGTGGCCGCAACTGAAACCATTTTCCTGTCCCTTCCTCGCGCACTCGAAACAGCAGACCTGATCCCTCAGCATCAAGTCGTTTCATCAGCCGAAAGTTGCCGACAAAAAATGGACCTCGATCCCCACGCACAAGCCGGCGAGCCTGCCAAGTTGAGAGCACACCCTGGCTCACAAGCCACTTTGCCACTGCGACGGTGTCTTGAGTTTTCGAAGACCGCCGAAGTTGCTCAAGTCTGCTTGTTTCAATGAGCCGACTTTCTGCCACCGAACTCCAAAAAGTATCAATATCAAGGACATTCATTCTCTCCCTACTCTAACCTGCAAGGGGGGAAATTCACTAATGGTGTCTCTGCTTGTGGGGAGAGAGGGCCTGTCGATACGATGATGCCTTCAAAAAACAGCCGGGTTCACGAACCAACACTCATTTTCTGGGCCAACATGGATATACAACAATCAAACTCTCTCTATTTTCAGCAGGCAGCAGATGAACTCGACCTGAGTGAGACAATGCGGAGCCTTCTCCTGACCGCGAAACGTGAAGTACAGGTTCAACTTACAGCTGAAATGGACTCTGGTGCCTTATCCACTTTTATTGGCTACCGCGTACAACATAACGACGCCCGTGGCCCACTCAAAGGAGGCCTCCGCTATCACCCTGAAGTGAATCTTGATGAAGTACGTTCACTTGCATCGCTGATGACATGGAAAACAGCTGTTGTCAACATTCCCTACGGAGGAGCGAAAGGAGGAATTGCACTTGACCCAACAACATTGTCCACTCGTGAACTGGAACGTGTGACTCGTAGTTTTGTTGACACTATCCACGATCTTTTTGGACCTGATGTGGATATCCCAGCTCCTGACATGGGAACAACTGCTGAAGTTATGGCATGGATCATGAATCAGTATGGCAAATATCACGGCTTTGCGCCAGCGTGTGTCACAGGAAAGCCTGTCGAGTACCATGGGATACCCGGACGTGAAGAGGCAACCGGACGTGGTGTTGGCATCCTGACTCTTAAGCTACTAAGCCGAATTGGGCGACGTATTCCAGACACAACCGTTGCCATTCAGGGCTTTGGAAACGTTGGTACACATACAGCCAAGTTCCTCCATGATGCAGAATGCAAAATCATTGCAATAAGTGATGCACATGGAGGATATCACCGACAGGAAGGAATCGATGTTTTAGACGCCCTGCGTCATGCACGAAACCATGGTGGACGACTAGATGGCTTCACCGGGGGTGATCGGATCGATAACCAAACGCTTCTTTCTCTGAACTGTGACGTTCTCATTCCAGCCGCACTTGGTGGTGTACTAACGGCTTCCAATGCAGAATCCGTGCAGGCACCAATTATTATCGAAGCAGCAAACTCTCCAGTCAGCCCTGAAGCAGATATTATTTTTTCCAAAAAGGATATTAATGTTCTTCCTGATATTCTCGTGAATGCTGGTGGCGTTACAGTAAGTTGGTTTGAGTGGGTCCAAAATCGCCAGCATTATCAATGGGGAGTAAATAGAGTTCGTCAAGAACTTGACCGCATTCTTGGTGAAGCATTTGAACAGGTCTGGCAACTTTCATCTTCACGACACGTGAGTCTTCGTACCGCCGCTTACATGCTAGGGGTTGGCCGGGTAGCCCAAGCTGCAGTGCTGGGAGGAATTGTTTGATTCAGAAGTGTCGACCAACCGTACCAACGTTTGCCTCGCGTTGATGTTGTAGTCATCTGTTCAGAGCACATTGGCCTTTAGGCTAACTTTGACTGCATAAAACAGGTTTTATGTTCTTCACACGGGCGCGGATTCTTTAGCAGCTGTCTGCCTTGGAAGGCGGCGAGTGGCATGCCGATGACGGGAAAATGGCTGGTGGTTATCAAGACCAATGATTTCAAGGCTGA
>JBDOMS010000212.1:0-2498 GCA_039831735.1 Pirellulales bacterium | reverse complement strand
AGCGATGGCTCAGTCTGCGATCCCTCGTCTGAAATGGACTGTTCTTGATGATGAAAATGAGGCGGTTCGGAATAGGGCACGGGTGGCTTTGGAGGAGATCGAAGGCAGGGAATGAAACAACAATGTGATCGGTTCTGCCAGACGAACAACGACAAAAACAAAAAGTGCCGATTTTACATTGGCGATTATTTTCGTAAAATGAGCAGGCAAGGGTGACACCTGATTGCCACTTGCTCTCCAGTCGTCCAGTCGGACGCTGTTTCAAGTTCTCCGTACCAACTGCGTGAAAGGTACGTCCAGTGGTTTTTAGGTGAAAGGTCCAAGAGAAATGAGTGAGTTTGGAAAGCGAAATTGTTCTGGTGTTGGTGCGTGGTACATCCGGGTCAGCACAGATCAGCAAGATACCCTGCGACAACATGAGGCGATTGAGGCTTGGCTTGCTCGTCATGAACTCATTGTCCCTGACCAGTTTCAATTTGAAGATCATGGACTCAAGAGAGACCAACCTGAACAACGACCGGATTTCATGCGAATGCTGAAAATGGCTGAAGCTGGTCTGGTCAATTGGATCGTGTCCGATTCACAGGATCGATTTGGGACGAAGGACAAATATCAGTTCATGAGTTTCATGCACGACTTGCGACAAGCCGGATGCAACTTCCTGACGGTCGATGACAAATGTTGGACCGATGACAACCTGATGTCGTTCTTCGAAGGCGGCATGGGTGCAGAGACCAGTGAGAAGGAGCAAAAAGAAAAAAGCAAGCGTGTTCTGGAAGGGATGATCAGCAAGGCCAAGCAAGGGGTGTGGCTTGGGGGCCATGTCCCCTACGGTATTGACGTTGCTTGCTACGATCCCAATGGAGATGAGAAATGGAGGGTTGTCGTTGAGGGACGTGATCTAATCGAAGGCGAAGACTTGGCGGTGTTGAGAGATACTGTTGCGAAAGGTCACAGCAACAAGAGGCACTATTCAACTCGACGCCTAAAGGTCTGGGCAGATGGACGCACTGAGCGGTTTGATGGATGGAGAGGCTTTCCTGCAACTGAATTCACGGATGTCTTGCGTCCAACGCCAAGTAAGAACAAGGCGACTTCCGCCGCTGTGAAAGAAGTGTTTGCGAAGTTTGCTTCTGAAGCGATATCTCCGACTCACCTTGCTAGGCACTTGAACGATCTTGGGGTTGAGCACCATTATGCCGACCGTTGGGAGCATTATCACGTCAGAGAGATGTTGAAGAACCCGATCTATATTGGTCGCCAGCGATTCAACAGCAATGGCCAAGGTCGCTTTTTTGAATTCCTCGATGGAGAAAGACGCCCTGTAGCAAACCCCTCTGGCAGAAGAGAACGTGCCAAGAAGGACTGGATTCTTTCGGAAGAGCTATTTCCACCCATCGTCCCCAAAGAAATTTGGGATGCAGTGCAACGAAGAATCGATGGAACAGTCCGTGAGTCCCGCTCGCCAAGGTCGGCGGGTTTATGGTTGTCAGGATTGCTGTTTTGCTCGCATTGTGGAAAGAAAATGCGGGGACGCCAAACAGAAACTCGGTGCGAATACACCTGCTCAACATATGCCAGAGATAAAAACAACACGACTTGCTTACGCCATTGCATCAGTCATCAAAAGGCGGAACAGCACGTCACAAAGTATCTGGACCAAACTGGCATGGAGTTGCCATTGATGATGAAGGCGTTCGATACTGGCAATCTTGACATTCTCAAGCCACTGGAAGAGAAGCACTTCAAGAACCTGATGGACTGCTTCACGGCAGCAAGTCGTATGGCACAATCAATCCGGCGTAACGACGATTGGGAATGGATGTTGGCGATTTGTTGCGGCAAAAATCGAAAGCTGAAGGCACCGGAATCACTGGATGAGTTCCACGATGCTCTGAGTTCTACGTTCGCCCCACTCCAGAAGGCATATCTGGCTTACTTTCAAGAGGACAAAACTGAGGTTGAATCTCGGTACAAACTGCTTCATGAGGAGCACGAACGACTGACGCAGCGATTTCTATCTCTCGACGAAAACTCGATGAAGAGAGCCGCCGATAAGATAAGGGAGGAGATCGTCCTTGTGGAAAGGCAAATGGACCAAGCCGATCAGTCACTAGAAAACTGGTCCGATATCTTTCAGGCGAAGAAAGAGCAGATGTTCGAATCAGCGAGGTCTTGCTCAAATGCTGATGATGTGCTGAACGATCCTGATGCAAATCTCCGCCGTAAGGCAGCGGCGGTAAAAGAATGTATTGAGAAGATCAATCTCACATTCCGGCCAACAGGGAAGAAATACCCGTCCAGCGAATTGGTTGAGGTTGAAATCATACCTAGATGTGGTGCTGGGAGCGGGCACCCAGAATTTGGCTTGGATTGACGAGTACCAGTCCCTCTTTGACGCCGCTTTCGTGCACAAGCTGTTCAACGTCGTCATGGATCGACAGGATCGCTCGACGCTCAGGAAGCTCCACCCACAACTCTTTGGTCAATGACTTCAC
>JBDOMS010000017.1:0-2501 GCA_039831735.1 Pirellulales bacterium | reverse complement strand
CGTGCATTCTGTGATGCAACCAGCAAGAAAAAACGTGGACAATTAATTGATGATCTTCTCGAGAGCCCTGGGTACGTCAGTCACTTTTATAATTACTGGGCAGACATCCTTCGGCTGAAAGAACGGCCAAGCCGGGATATCTTCTTCGAGCCCTACATGGCATGGGTGAAGGAATCGATTGCAGAGAATATGCCCTATGACAAATGGGTAAACACTCTTCTGACTGCTAATGGTCGGGTTACAGAGAACCCAGCCACTGGTTTTCAGATTCGTGATGCTGGGATGCCTTTAGCATATGTAGACAATACTGTTCGAGTGTTCCTCGGCACCCAAATCGGATGCGCCCAGTGTCATGATCATCCCTTTGATCGCTGGACCCAACAGGAGTTTTACAAATTAGCAGCACTGACAAATGGCAGCAAATTCTCAGCCAAACAGGTTCTCTTTGGTGGAATGGGTGAAGCGTCATTCGGGCCTGATGACTCCTTCAGTGATAGTGCTCCTGTATCAGATTCGCCGTTCAAAAATGAAGATGATCTGATTCCAAATCTTGGTCGCCTCCGCTACGGCATAGAAATGGCCATTGATGAAAAAAAGGTCGGTGGTGGCATTCGAAATTTTTATGGTGCACAAACGAAGATGATCAGTAGCATGGACGATGAGTTCCGGCTTCCACATGACTACCAATACGACGATGGCGAGCCGTTTGATGTCGTGGAACCGACTGTGTTGTGGGGGAAGATTCCTGAATACGCAGAAAATGCAGACAACCGAACGCGTTTTGCTGCCTGGTTGACATCCGCAGACAACAGACAATTTGCCCGAAACATCGCCAATCGTATGTGGAAGAAAGTAATGGGTGTCGGGCTTGTTGAGCCTATCGACGACTTTCAGGAAGGGAACATACCCGCCATTCCGGAGTTGCTGGAGCACCTCACTGATGAAATGCTTCGGCTGAATTTCGATCTGCGTGAATTTGTCCGATTATTGGTTTCAACAGATACGTATCAGAACGTTGCGGTCATCTACGACCCGACAGCAGCTGAGCCGCATCGATACGCTGGACCAGCACTGAAGCGGATGACTGCTGAACAGCTCTGGGATTCACTTCTCACGCTCATTGCAAAAAATGAGTGGGCCTATCAACGACCGACTGCACAAGACATGCAGACTGTCTACGGCCTTGACATGTCTGTCCTAGACTACGAAGAATTTGAACAGTCATACAAAAAATATAACGACTACAATCGAGAGTTGAGTAAGCTTCGTAATAAAAACTGCGGCTTGAACGGATTAGTTCTTGCTCGGGCAAGTGAACTGCCACAGCCGAGTGGAGCAAGTCATTTACTCCGTCAATTCGGTCAGGGAGACCGAGAAGCAATAGAAACTGCGAGAAGGTCTGCCACAGTTCCTCAAATTCTGACGCTCTTCAATGGGTGGATGACCCACGCCATGCTATCAGAAGGATCTGTGATTTATGATGCGGTCTCACAGCAAAAAACCATGAAGAGCGCCGTTGATACGATCTTCCTTGCTGTACTGACCCATGAGCCGGATACTGATATGCGGCGAGCCGCTGAACAAGAAATTCAACAGGCAAAAAACCCTGCAGCAGGTTGTGGAAACCTCATTTGGGCACTTTTAAATACTCGTGAATTTCTCTTTATTGACTAGATAGGCAGAACATTTTCACTGAAAGGCTTGTTGATACTTGCAAAAACTCATCCAGCAAGCCAAAGCAGACACACCAACTCACACAAACTTTATATATGACAGGAGTTCCTACTATGTTTCACAAACGTTACGAAAAATGTGTTGAGGATCGCCAAACGAGACGGGCCGTTCTCTCCGGCATTGCATCGACTCTTGGTGTAAGCATTGTGTCTCCTTGGTCTCGTATTCTTGAGGCCGCTCCAAACTCTGCTGCTTCAAAAGCCAAAAAGGTTATCTACTTTTATATGAGTGGAGCAATGAGTCACATTGACACATTTGATCCAAAACCTGACCGGCCGGACATTCAAGGTGACGTTGGTGTTGTAAAAACAAAAACACCTGGTGTTGTTTTTGGCGAACACATGACAAATCTTGCTGAACTCCAAGACAAACTCGCTATTGTTCGCTCAATGACAACGGAAACAGCGGATCACAGCAAAGCTCGGTATTGGCTGCAAACGTCATATCCAGTTCTCAACAGCATTCGACATCCTTCAATGGGTGCATGGATCTCGAATGAAATGGGTAAGATTAATAAATCACTCCCTCCTTACGTATTGGTCAATAGTGGAGGAAATGGTCACCCTGGTGCAGGATTTCTTGATCCTTCCCTCACCCCAGTTCCTGTTGCTGATCCTGAAAAAGGAATTGAAAACACCGAGCTACCAAGCTACTTGACAGACGAGGTGTTCAAACGAAGGTTGTCACTTGCTGACCGCATTGATGCTGGCTTCCGAGAGAAATACGCCGGCTATCAACTTGAGTCATACAATCAGATGTATAAAGAT
>JBDOMS010000508.1:0-2503 GCA_039831735.1 Pirellulales bacterium | reverse complement strand
TGACTGGCAGGAATTGAGCATTCCACTCGACGTCGACGGACAACTCATTCATATACGTCTCTTTCTTCCAAACTCAAAACAATCCATTGATATTGACTGGATTGAAATCCATTCCAAGACTGAACCGTCAGCAGCACAGATGCGTTGGGACTTTGAAGAGTCCTCAGCATCAGAAGAACCAAACACCAAGAAAGGCGTTTCGCTCCGACAGACAGGCTCGGCAGAAAAACCGAATATCCTCCTTATCCTTGCAGACGATCTTGGATATGGAGATGTCGGATGTTATGGATGTCCAGACATCACGACTCCACATATGGATGGGCTTGCAGGCGGAGGTATTCGCTGCACTGACGGGTATGCTGCCTTTCCCGTGTGTTCACCATCTCGGGCCGCTCTCCTGACAGGTCGATATCCAGCTCGATTCGGTCCAACCTATGAAGACTATTACGGTGGTGGTGCGCCAGAGCTTGATCCGGTCAAGCATCTCACCATTGGCCATATGCTGAAGGATGCTGGTTATACAACAGCCTGTTTTGGAAAATGGAATGTATCAAATCTCAACCGCCGTCGTGCCAATGACTTTGGCTTCGATCATTGGGTTGGACTTCACTTAAATCATGATTACTACACACACAAATTGGTTCAAACTGGCGAACATGATCTCTATAAAGACGGCAAACCATATCATCGTGAGGGTGTCTGGTCAGACACCATCTTTGCCGACGAAGCGATTCAGTTGATTGAACAAAAACATACTCACCCATTTTTCATTTACCTTGCTTTTCAGGCTCCGCACAGTCCGTATCAGGATCCGGACAAGCCAATGGATCCACCGGGAAAGAAAGACAGAAAGACGCTCATCAAAATGGTTGAACGGCTTGACCATGAGATAGGCCGTGTTCTCACTGCACTTGATAAGAACAAACTTGCCGATGACACGCTTGTGATTCTGACCAGTGATAATGGAGGCGCACAAAACGTATCACGAAACGCGCCGTTGAGCGGTGCAAAACAGATGTTGCTTGAGGGCGGTATTCGTGTGCCACTCATTCTTCGCTGGCCGCGAGTCCTTCCAGCGGGCATGGAATGCTCGACACCAATTGCAGCGATGGACCTTACGGCAACTATTGCAGCCGCAGGCGAGGCACGCCCACCAACCGATCAAGCATTCGATGGAATCAATCTTTTGCCCATGCTTCTCCGGGAGACTGTGATTCCTGAAATGCGACCACTCTTCTTTCGTCGTCGAGATATCAGCGTTCGACAAAACATCAACAAGATTCGCCAGTCTGCTATCCGGCAGGGAATGTGGAAGTATCTTCGGACCTACAACAAGAAGAACAATGACAGCTTCACGACAGCACTCTACAATCTCAGCAATGACATTGCTGAGGTAAAAGACCTTACAGCTTCACAGAGTGAAAGAAGCCACGCCATGAGCGCACTCCTTGATCAATGGGAATCCGAAATGCGTTTGACCGCCGCTCCGTTTGGTTCACCTGAAAACAACTAATCACAGGGAATGTACAGGACAAACGTTACGTCCCCCAAGGTAGTTCTCAATATGCTCTCAACCGTTGATGGGGAGTCAGTAGAATATGATCCACGTGTTAAAACATCTGATCACATAGGACAGCATGCGCTAACTGCACAATGAATCAATATGTTGTAGTAACGCTGATCTCTTTCGCTCTTGTGTTTGCAATGACTCCCACATTGCAATCGGCCGGTCCTGCCGAGCAGCCTACCCCATCGCCCGCCACAACGACTTCCCCCAAACAGACACACTCATTCCTGCTTTGGACTGGCCAACCACTCCCACGAGCATCTGAAGCCGAGGTCCTTCAGGACGTGCAGTTCCATGTCATCAAGAAATATGAACGAGACATCGATGGATACGGTTTTCTCCATGGGGTGGCTTTAGCATGGCACAAGGGCAAGCTCTTTGCCTCGTTTGGTCATAACAAGGGAAGCGAAAACACGCTCACTGAAGAAGGTCGCTATTGCGTAAGCAGCGACGGCGGCAGGACATGGTCAAAAGTGAAGACAATTGATAGAGCCATTGAGAAGGATGACCTTGCCGTGAGCCATGGAGTCTTTCTGTCGCGTGGCGAAACACTGTGGGCGTTTCTTGGCTCCTTTTATGGTTTCCGCAAACGAGTGCATACCCGGGCATACACGTTGCATGAAGGAAGCGGGCGCTGGCAGCCACAGGGAATGGTTATCGGGGATGGGTTCTGGCCCATGACAGAGCCGGTCATGATTGACGATGGCAACTGGATCATGCCGGGATTTATCGTAGGCCAAGGGAATCCTGCTGCCGTAGCGATCAGTGCCGGTAATGATCTGAAAAAATGGAAGACAGTGATCATTCCCCGTGCCCCAACACTTGGAAAGATGTGGGGCGAGTCATCGATTTTTGTGGATGGTCCACGAGTGACAAATATCGCGCGATACGGTGAAAAGCCACTGGCACTGATTGCATTGAGCGACGATTACGGCC
>JBDOMS010000056.1:0-2505 GCA_039831735.1 Pirellulales bacterium | reverse complement strand
GTGGTGCCCACTCATTCTCAATGGTCCACGTGTGCCTTCTGGGCAATCAAGTACAGCGCTGACGTATGTCCATGATCTCTATGCAACCATTTGTGACTTTGCGGGCGTACCAGTGTCTGAAGATATTGATGCCCAAAGCCTGTGTCCAATCATGGAAAATGGGAAAGGCGGTGTTCGTGAGTCGCTGTTTCTACCATTTCAGGATAATCAGCGAGCGGTACGGAATGCACGATGGAAATTACACGTGTACCCGCAAATCAATCACCGTTTGTTGTTTGATCTATCAGCTGATCCTTTCGAACTTGCCAACGTAGCAGAGGATCCCATCTATGCGGATGTTCTTGGTCAGATGATGGTCGTATTGCATGAATGGCAGGATGCGCTTGGGGATGCAACTCCTCTCATGAGTAAACGGCCTTTACCCAAAGCGGCTATCTACGACAATAAAAATAGAATCCTTGACAAATGGCAACCTCAGTGGATTCAGGAAAAATACTTCTCTGGGATGTCTGAAGGGAATGCATCAGAAAAAAAAGATACACGTCCGTTGTAGGGCGAGTTGATTCGTTGTGTTCCTTCCCGTGTTATCTGCGTTACGTCGAGTGCGTCTTCTACGTCTGTCACTGTTATTCAATCGATAATCACTGGAAGAGAGTTAGCTGACCTTGCGGGGCTTGCATATGATTCTGCGAGTGACCTGTTACTCGCTATGTTTGATTCAAGTGACCGAATACATGTGATTGATCGAAATGGCCAGCTCATAACTCGGTGGACGGTACCCGGTGTTGAGCAGGAGGGAATCATTTTTGTTGACGGCAATTTCTTTGTTGCTGATGACGCTCTCGGTACGATTACACGCTTCGAACGCTTGGAGTTCCTTGCAAACTAAAACGCTCCAGTACGTCGGTGACTAAAGCTGGCTCAGACATGTCCCTGTTGAGCGAAACTGTCCGAAGCATCACCGAACTTGCGATCGAAAACGGAAAGATGGAACTGCAGATTGAGGCTGTTCCATTAGATCGCCGCATGTCAGGATTCGATGAATTTGCCGAGCTAGATTTGCTGCACCAATGATTCGGCCCTCGCTATAGTCATCAACACCATAGCCTTCGTGGCACTGGCGATGTGTCTGCCTGTCAACTGCTTGGCGACAGATCGACGCAATCGCAATGCATTTTTCTTCGGAAACGCTCAGCCTCTTCATTACCTTTTACTCCTCAATGCTGTCTCACGCTCTTACCCATTATTATTCATAGACGCGATTCTCTTCGTGAACACCCTCGTGATGGAAGGTGTTCGAGAATGAGTCCAAGCGATTGTCTGTTTGGCGTGCACCGATCGATGCTGATAGCAGTCTGCTGGAAAGGAAGTCGATGGGGGGTGACTGATTCATGTCTCGTGCCTGTTAGCTTCAGCTGAGGCTTGCGGTTCTTACAAATGCATCTCAGGTATGAGATATCCTTCTTAAAGTTACAGTTCCTCTAATTAGAAAGTTCCAACTATGTTTCCCCTGCTTGCAGCTACCGCGGAGTTGTCAGCCACATTTGCGGACAATCCGCTTCTTCAATCACTTACGTTGTATTTGTTTTTTGCTGGCACAGTCGCAATGGGGGCGGGCGCCCTCTACTTCTTTCTGATGCGAAATACAGTTGATGTTGTGTACCGGAGCACGATGGTTGTTGCGGGACTTGTGTGTGCCATTGCGTGTTTTCATTATTTCAAGATGACTCATGTCTACCAAGAAAGTGGCGGCACGTTTCCGACAGCGCTTCGCTATGTTGATTGGCTTTTCACAACACCCCTTCTTCTCGTCAAATTTCCACTTCTTCTCCGATTAGGTGATAAGGCGACGAAGTTCTTTGTGCAACTTGTGACACTCGATGTGGGAATGATCATCACTGCTTTCATTGCCGAAACATCCCCTGTTGGATCATCAAATTGGTGGACTTTTTTCATTGTCGCATGCATCTTTGAGTTACTCATCGTTGCGATTTTGTATCTCTCGCTGGGTAATGCAATTGAACAAGCACCGGCACCCCTTGCGAAGTCGTTGCAAACGATGAGGCTTTTCATCCTATTTGGATGGGCGGTGTATCCGATCGGATTTCTGATGGCGTACAGTGGATATGGTGAGCTGCGGGAAATTGTCTATAACGTTGCTGATGTCATCAATAAGGTGGGCTTTGGAATCGTTGCCTACTGGGGAATTGCAGCCATGAGCCATGGTTCACATGGTTCTGTTGCATCGACCTCATAGTTCCTGAGCCTTCATTTTCCAGCGGCGGCCTCACTGAGGTCGCCGCTGCGTTGCCAACTGGTATTCCGTCATGAAAACGTCGCACTCGTATTCGCAGAGTCAGCTGACCGGTTCTGTGGTCTCTTCCTTGGTGTGGCCTCTCATTCGATGGCCAGACGTGATTCCCAAGCTTTCTTTTTCGGTTTCTTTCTTTCCTTTTGTTGGGGTCATCCTGGCCCTTTGCATAAGCCTCGCGCAAGCGTTTGTTT
>JBDOMS010000654.1:0-2505 GCA_039831735.1 Pirellulales bacterium | reverse complement strand
AAGAGAAGAGGCACCGGTACTTTAAGCAAGAGGTTACGTGACCTCACCGGGAAAATAAGCAGTTGGACTGTCCGTCAAACCCGCGCCATCTCAGTTATCCGAAAGTAATTTTTCCTTGTTGATATAATCAACTTCGCTGATCTGTTTCATACCTCTAGGCGCGTCAGCATAAGGAAGAAAGAGAGAACATAGGCTACCATGATTGTAGTCTGCCGGGTCTGGATAAAGCACCGATTGGTCAAGCAAGCTTTCTCTCGAGTTGAAGAGTACTCTCTGTAGTGCGGTCGTACCAGTCTTGGGAGGACCAACATGTAGGATGAGTTTCATTTTTGAACCCGATTCTTGTTCAACGTCATTCACAACGTTCTGCTATCACTTCGGTTGATGCAAATCCATCATGTCCATGCTTCAGTTGGGTAGATGCCATGAGCGCGTCAATTAGGAACCTATCGGCAACGATCGCAATTGGCGTGCCAAGATGGGTGTATTTAAGCGAGTTTGAGCGTATAGGTTTGTTCTCTCCACACTTGTTTATTTTATCTGGTTGCCGATCGCAGTTCACTCTGTTGCAAAAAAGCAGCAGCGACGTTGAATTTGGTCAACAAGCGGTGGCTTGAACGATACGTGAGGGCATAGAAAAGAAGTAGATTCCCGCCTAAAGCGAAGGAAGTTGGGCACCTAAAGTATACCTCATGACAGGGAAAATGGTGACAGCCACCTTTTGCCGAAACGGCCACGACCAACCTTCGGTCGGTGCCCGGTGTTACGCACAAAAGGTGGCTGTCACCATTTTCCCAGGGCGCTGCCGACGTCCAAATCGCTCAGACTCTCGATGCCCCACAGTTCGATATCGATGTCGACCGCCCACGTGCTAAACTACTGGGAATCAATCAAGAAGACATTGCAAAAAACATGCTCACTACACTCGGTTCAAGTATTGGTTACGCTTCCACAATCTGGGTTGATCCCACCAGTGGGATCGACTTCTTCATGGGCGTGCAGTATGAAAACAACGAGGTTGACTCGTTTGACGAACTGCTGAACATTCCGCTGTCTCTTCATTCAAAGTGTCGCTTACACGTCGCAGATCGCTACGGCTTCGGCGAGACTCTTCAGGGGATCACCAGTCGGAATGAACTCCTGTGCCATGAAACCATCAAAACCGCTTGCGATGATGGCCTTGGCGATTGGGGAGTAATTCAACTCCTGTGAGTGATCGAGTTCATGGCGACCGGGATTGCCGGCGGTGTGGTAGTGTCCGAAGAATTCGTGGTTGTCCTGGATGGAGCGGATAAGATCTCCCTCCATGATCTGCATGTGGTAGATATCGAAGAGCAACTTGAAGTTCGGTGAGCCGACTCGCTTGACCAGCTCAATACCCCAAGCCGAGCGGTCGCACATGTAATCCGCGTGATTCACTCGGCTATTGAGTAGCTCCATGTTGATCACCACCTTCTTTTTTTCCGCCAGGCCGACAATTTTCTTGAGAGCTTCAGTACAATTCTTGAGGCCGGTTTCCTCATCCATGCCATTGCGATTACCGGAGAAGCAGATAACATTACGCCAACCTTCCTTTGCTGTGGCTTCTACAGCGTCGCGAATCTGCTGAAGACACTTCTCCTGGTGCTCTGGATTGTTGAGGCCGCGGGTGATGCCGTGGGATGATGTCATGGTGCAGATCAGACCTTGCTTCTTGATTGTCGTAAATTCCTTCGGTTGGAGGAGGTCAATTCCGACGAGCCCCATCTTCTTAGCAGCAACGGCCAGTTCCTCAAGTGGCATTTTGTAGCACCACTTGCACACAGACTGTTTGAGCCGCCCCTGTTTGACGACTCGCTCGTCCGCCTCAGCAGTCTTGGAGGCGACGGCTACTCCGGCGGCAACCAATCCCGCAGAATTGAGGATCATCGAACGACGAGAGACAGTGGAGGCCTTGATCTTGTTTTCCATGGCTGATGTATTCCTTGGTATTGTCTTTTTTTCAGTATCGAAGCATCCGCAGTCTCACCGAAAGGAAGGCTCACTTTATTGTCTGGAGGGAAGGAGTCAGGGCGACGCAGATTGGACTGGCAACGTGTTTCAGGCGGAGCATTGATTGGTGATGGCTTAAGTATATCGGCCGAAGCTCTCATGTTCCAGGAATATCCTGGGCGTGCTTGGTGGGGATCTAAGTCTTGTGCCACGTTTTACCGAATGTTTCTGGATTCTCGCCTTCGCGAGAATGTTGAAAAAAGCGGGAGAACCCAAACGATTGTCGTCTCATTCGTGGTTGGTTACGATGGAGCAACTTCAATCACTCACTTCTTCGTTGAAGTTGCGGGCTTGATGTTTTCACCAAGCCATCTCACCACGAAACGGTTCCATCACCTTTCTGCGTGCGCTCCCCCCCTTAAATTGATCCAGCTGAAGTGAGAGAATTCCCATGGGCATAAGCCCAGAAAGGACTCTTTCGATGAAGCAAAAAAGATATACAGTTGATCAGATAATCCGTAAGTTACGTGAAGC
>JBDOMS010000028.1:0-2507 GCA_039831735.1 Pirellulales bacterium | reverse complement strand
GAAGAGTTTATTGTCCCACTTAAACCTGACGTCAAACAAACCTTAGAAGCGGTGGGCAGACTTGCTGAAGTGCTTGATCGTGCAGGGCGAGACGTGAGCGATGATGTCGTTTATTAGCATCTGCAATCATTTGCAACCTACCATCCCAACCCGACCTAATAATTCTCTATTTTTCCATGCCTACTCCCGACATAAAAAAGCCCACGCAGCAAATGGATGAACAGTCCTGTTACAACCGAGATCTTTTGCGAGAACAGATCTCCACACTTCGTAAAGAAGCCTCTCATCGGGAAAAAAATGAAAAAGTAATCGAAAAAAAATTCCAGGAGGACATGACTCGGTTAAAGGATGAAACAGCTTTAAAGATTCAAACGATCGAAGAACGCTGCACTGCCCAGATTGTTTCACTCAACGCCGACTTCGAGAAGGATAAAAAACGTCTCGAAGGGCAAGTCGAGACCCAACAAGCAACACTCGACAAGCAAAAGAAAGAACGTGAATCGCAAATCCTCCGTGAATGGGAGGAGGCTGAAAAAGAGAAGACTGATGACCTTGAATTTGAGACGCTTTCTGCAGGAGAGTCTCTCAAGCAACAGAAGGAAGATGCTGAACGAAAGACTTCTCTTTTAATTGAATCACTTGGCCAGACCATTGACCAACTTGACAACGACCTGAAGAAGCTAAAGGAGAAATTTACAAAATGGCGAGTTCCATCAGCGTCTTCTATAGTTGCCGCGGATTCAGAAGCTGATCCCGATGATCAAGCAGCTGCGAATTCTTCCGATGCAGCATCAGACAGCCCTTCTCTGCCGGAGGGAAAAGAACTGATTGAATATCTCAAAACGCTTATCAAAGAAATCCAAGAAGACACAAAGGCGATGCTGGCTCTACCAAGCGTCCGATGGGGATTTTCAGATGCCGTCACAGCGTCGATCGTCATTATGCCATTTCTACTTGCCTGCGCTGTCATCGCAGCCGTCGCAATACCTCTCAAGGTGAGCGAATCAGAGCTTCCAACATTCCTCATTGCAGGAACAACGGGAATAGTGACTCTCGTGGCTGCGCTTGGCGGAGGCTTCTTATGGCAGTCTCGCCAAAAGAAAAAAGCGAGAAGAGAACTTGAAGATCGAGTGGTTCAATCTGCACAGAAAAGACACCTCCTGACACGTTGCCATGCAAACTGCCTCGATGTAATTGCAGAAAAATTGGAACGAGACAAACGCCGCCTCGACAAACGACACGAACGTGACATGGAGAAGAAGCAAGGTGGACATGCCGCCGGATCTGCCTCCGCCGGATCAAAAAAAGAAGTGGCAATGGCATCACTGCAAGAGAAATATGATGCTGGTTGCAAGGCAATTCAAGACAAAAGAGCTCGTGGCCTTGCGGTTCTCGATGAAACGTATCCACCAAAAATAAATGCTATTGAGGCAAAAGGGCGTGAAAAAATTGAGGCAATAAAAGCCGACAGTGAAAACAGGCAAAACGCACTCACAGAAAAAAAAGAAAAACAGTGGCAAGAGATGGCGGCTCGATGGAAATCAACTCGAGAACAGACAGATCTTGTTTTCTCCAATGCAAACGCAACAGACTCTCAGGCCTTTCCTAACTGGCGGGCTTTATCAGATGGTTCCGTCCCGCTGCCTGAGGTCACGCCTCCTGGCATACGGTTCGGACATCTTGATTTATCGATGAAAGATATTGATGGGGGGTTGTCTCAGATTGCTTCACTCAACAGTTTTGGTCCAAGTGAATGGCAGCAGCCGGCTTTTATTCCCTGTCCTGATCAGACAGCCTTGTTAATAAAAACAACGCCGGAAGAAAAAGAGGCTGCATCAAGCCTTCTCCAGGCTGTAATGCTCCGAATAGCTTCCGGTCTTCCACCTGGACAAAGTCGTTTCACAATTATCGATCCACTTGGGCTTGGCAAGCAGTTTGCCGGATTCATGCATCTTGCCGACCACGATGAATTACTCGTGTCGAGTCGCATCTGGACAGAGCCTGGACAGATCGACAAGCAACTTGAATTGATCACTGAACAAATGGAAATGGTGATTCAAAAGTATTTGCGAAACGAATACCGGACAATCGGAGAATACAATGCTGAAGCAGAGGTTCCAGAGCCATACCGATTTGTTGCAATTGCTAATTTCCCAGCAAACTTCACCGAGACTGCTGCCCGCAGATTAGCCAGTATCGCAACTTCAGGAGCTCGTTGTGGTGTTTTTCCCATTCTTTCAGTGGATACAACACAAACATTGCCGTCTGGTTTTACGCTTAGTGATATTGAATCAAATACAACAACCCTCACATTACAAAATGGCACGTTTACCTGGGACGATACAGAATTTTCAAAGTGGCCCCTCCAGCCAGAGACATCGCCCGAGGACAAAGTTTTCACTCAGATCATCAATCGGGTCGGTCAGGCGGCTGTAGCAGCGAAGCGAGTAGAAGTACCGTTTGACCGAGTCGCTCCTCCTGAAGACAAATGGTGGACAGGTGACACG
>JBDOMS010000414.1:0-2515 GCA_039831735.1 Pirellulales bacterium | reverse complement strand
GGTCGCTTGCTTTGCTGTGCATGCTGGCTTCGATAGCATGTCTGGCGCAAGATCAATCGAAGAATATCAGAAATATCCTGCTGATCATGTCGGATGATCTCAAGGCAAGCGCGCTTCCTGTGTACGGCAACAACGTATGTGAGACGCCGAACATTGATCGACTCGGGAAAGAAAGTGTTGTTTTTGAGCGAGCGTACTGTCAAGGGCTCGCCTGTGCTCCATCACGACCATCGATCATGCGAAGCATTTATCCATCCTCGCATGTGCAGGCACCGACTATGGGAGAGCATTTTCTGAAACATAATATGCACACTGCTCGTGTTGGGAAAATATTCCACATGCCAGTGCCTCATGCACAACTTGATGGCAGTGATGGCAAGGATGTGCCGGAGTGTTGGACGGAGCGATACAACACGACGTCAGAGGAAACGTTCTCACCTGGTTTATATCGTCTTCTTAATTCTGGAATCGTGACACGGCAGATAGCTGGGCGTGATGCCAAGGGGATGAATCGAATGTGGGCAACAGTGGAATCGGATCGTCGTGATGGATCTGATCAGGCAGATTACATGGTGGCAACCAAAGCCATTGCATTACTCCGGCAACGAAAAGACGAAGGAAAGCCATTCTTTCTTGCAGTCGGCTTTGTGCGACCACATTTCCCGATGGTCCAACCGAAAAGATTTTTCGACAGGTACCCGCACAACACCATGGTCATTCCTCCACTTATCAAGAATGATCTTGATGATATTCCGGAGGTTGGTCGAGGCTCTGATGGCAAAGGCCTCAATACCATGGAGGAAAGTCGCCGTCGTATGTGGCAGGCGTATTACGCATCGGTCACGTTCATGGATGAGCAACTTGGTCGAGTGCTTGATGAACTGGATCGTCTGAATCTGAGTGATTCAACGGCAGTGATCTTCACGACGGACCATGGGTACCATCTGGGAGAGCACGGATTCTGGCAGAAAGGAAATTTGCACGAAGAGGTCGTTCGTGTCCCGTTGCTGATGCGGGTTCCTGGTCAACAGCCAGCGAGGACATCGTCACTGGTTGAGCTTATTGATATTTATCCCACATGCACAGAGATCCTGGGGTTGCCAACACCAGCATCACTTCAGGGGGAAAGCCTGCTGCCTCTCCTGCGGAACCCCCACGCCACCATTCGCTCGAGTGCGTTGTCAATCCATAATCGCCACGGAGGAGGTCTGCGATTGGCAGATTGGCATTACATGAATTATGGAGAGCAGGGGGAAGAACTGTACGATATGAAGCACGATCCTCATCAATATACGAATCTCGCAGGTGATAAAAGGTATGAACAAATTCTGAGGCGAGTGCGGTCAGAATTTCGTCAACGCATGTCTGAGCTATGAGGCACATCATTTTATGAAATATCGAGAAAAGAATTGTTGGATGCGCGTAGCATTAGTCTGGATTGTTTTGTTGGTTGTGTGCTGCGGGCTGAGCACAAGAATTGTCGTGGCTTCGGAACGACCCAATATTGTTTTTCTTTTTGCCGATGACCAGCGGGCAGACACGATTGCAGCTCATGGTAATGATTTCATCCATACTCCAAATCTTGATCAACTTGCTGGAAATGGTTTCAGTTTTCTTCGGAACTATTGCGCAGGCTCATTTAGTGGAGCAGTATGCGTTGCAAGCCGTGCAATGCTGATGACCGGCAAGCATTGGATGCACCTTCCAAAGGAGCGGCCACAATCCAATTGGGGTGGAGAAACTCTTCTGCCCGCAGTCCTCCGTGAGCATGGAGGGTACAAGACATTTATTGTTGGCAAATGGCATAACGGAGCGGGCACGCTGAGTTCAGCGTTTCGTGAGGGACGGTCCGTCTATATGGGGGGCATGGCAAACCATGCAGACTTTCAGGTCCAGGATCTTTCAAGCGGTATGCTCAGTGCCAAACGCGATGCCGGTGGATTCTCGAGTACCGTCTTTGCTGATGAGGCCATCACATTCATTCAAGAAGCTGATGCATCGCAGCCATTCTTTTTATATGTCGCATTCACGGCACCTCATGACCCTCGAAATCCTCCTGAAGCATTTCGGCAGCAGTACTATGACAATCGACCACCGCTCCCAGAAAACTTTCTTCCGGTGCACCCATTTAACAATGCTCCGCAGAGTACGTCCGGACGAGACGAAAGCCTTGCACCATGGCCACGAGAAAAATCTGTCATCAGTGATCAGATTTGTGAATACTATGGGTTGATTACCCATCTGGATGAGCAGATTGGTCGGATTGTCGAAGCGATCGCAGGCAGTTCTCATGCAAACAACACCATCATCGTCTACACCGCAGACCATGGCCTCGCGATGGGAAGTCACGGGTTGTTGGGTAAACAGAATATCTATGAGCAAAGCATGAGGTGCCCACTCATTCTCAATGGTCCACGTGTGCCTTCTGGGCAATCAAGTACAGCGCTGACGTATGTCCATGATCTCTATGCAACCATTTGTGACTTTGCGGGCGTACCAGTGTCTGAAGATATTG
>JBDOMS010000631.1:0-2519 GCA_039831735.1 Pirellulales bacterium | reverse complement strand
GTATCGTGATTTTTTCAAGTGACAATTCCTGGCTCGCATTGCTTTTCTGATCAAACGGGTCCGTTGCTTTCAACTCATGATTGTTCATCGCCAGAACTACCTTTTTCTGGCCAGGTTTATCCGGCTTCAAAAAGCGGTGGTAGGTCAGCGACATATGCTGTCTTGAACTGTTCATCGCGGAATTGAGGCGGTTTTCAGCAAGTCTAGGGTTTTCTATCTGTGTAATGGAATCCAGATCACGCCAGACAACCGCAGTCCCGTGATCAAGTTTGGATAACTTGTCTTTCGCAAATTTCAATACCGTGGATTTACCAAGATCTGCACTTGAGACCACTTTCAGACGCCAGCCCTTCACTGGGTCTTCAGAAATGGCATTAAGATCCCATTCCCGGGTAGAGAGTTTACCCTTCTTTTTGCTGATCACTGTCACGATCCTGCATTGAGAAAAAGATGCCGTTTTCATACCCAGCCCAAACCTGCCAAGATCTTCGGGTGAGCGATCGATCAACGGGTTCTGACTGCCTAGACGCATTGCCTGTCGGAGCTCTTCTTCTAGCATTCCGGTGCCGTTATCAACAACTGCCAGCCAAGGTTCACCCTCTCCCCATCGGAAATCGATATCGATTCTGGAAGCTTCAGCAGTGATACTGTTATCAACGATATCACATAGAGCAGCCTCGGTACTGTACCCAATACTGCGCAGTGACTCGATTAGACTGGATGGATCCGGCTCAATACTTTCAAACTTGTCAGCCATCGGCAGAAACCAAATCTTCAAAGTTATTTGCATAGCACGAAATTAATATCATCGTCATCAGGACCTGAACAATTTTTCCATTCAGTTCACGACTATCGTCAAATAGTATTTCCGAAGATGTCCTAAACTCAGTTAAAATTGAGAAATGACCTCCGGGTCTGTATTGTAGGTTTTGCAATCTGCGAAACCGCAAGACAGACAAACCAAACCACGGAGGGCACATGGAAATCGTAGAGAAAAGAGCAAGAAAAAGCAATGCAAAAATACGAGTTGAATCAGCAATGAAGATGCTCAATGGTACAAGCGATGTCGAAAGTCGGATAGCCTTGATTCAGCAACTTATCCCAATCGGCTGAATGGCCGTGGAAGACGCCCTTCAGTCCGAGGTGGAGGAATTGGCAGGTGTTCGTTATCGTCGGGACGACAATTCTCATAAACGCTGGGGGTCGAACTTAGGCTCAGTACATTTGGGAGATCAGAAACACAGCATTCGTGTTCCCAGGGTTCGTAATCAGATGCTGGCACAGGTCATCAACGGGATAAGTACGCGAAAGTTCAAGAAGGCGGCGATGCAAATACCAAGTACCTTCAGCATACAGAAGAGCAGTGTTTCCCGGAAGTTCATCCAGGCGACTGCAAAAAAGTTGCGGGCCTTTCAGGATCGGGATCTGAAGGGCCATGAGATCATCGTCATCTTCATGGATGGGAAGAGCTTCGCTGAGAATGAGATGATTGTCGCGCTGGGCGTGACCTTATCGGGTGAAAAGATCGTTTTGGGTGCCATCGAATCAAGCACAGAGAACGGACAAGTCTGCCGGGATTTTTTAAACCAACTCATGGAACGCGGACTGCAATCACAGGAGAAGATCCTGTTTGTGATAGATGGAGCCAAAGGCTTACGCAAGGGAATTGAGACCGTCTTTGGAAAACAAGCGATTATCCAGAGATGTCAGTGGCATAAGCGAGAGAACGTCGTGGCCTATTTACCCAAAGGCGAGCAAAGGCGTTTTCGTAAGAAACTTCAAAAAGCCTATGAACAAAAGAGCTACGGACAAGCCAAACAGAAGCTTTACGCAATGCGAAAAGAATTACAGCTCATCAACGGATCGGCAGTCAGAAGTCTCGATGAAGGACTGGAGGAAACCTTGACTCTACATCAGCTGGGACTGTTCGAACAATTAGGGATCAGCTTAAAGACGACCAACTGCATAGAATCTTTGAACAGTCAACTGGAACAATATACGAGAAGAGTGACGTATTGGAAAAACAGCAACCAGCGGCAGCGGTGGGTTGCAACGGCCTTGCTGGAAATAGAACCCTCGCTTAGAAGGGTCAAAAGATAATGGAGAAGTACACCCAAGAGAAAAATCAAACCAAAGCAGCATAGGTCATGGACCAATTTTCAACTAACTTTGGGATTGACTCTTTATTAGGTGTAAGCGTAGGTTGGTTCCCATCCGGAATCGCGGCAACCATCGTTTCTTTCTTGTGGCCCCTGCTTGTGATAGGCATAGCAATTATGGCTTATCTACTTCTTAAAAATTAGTGAACGTTCGGAGGAACGAGACAATGTCTTAGCCTCCTGAAAAGCCATGAATGTGTTGCATGATCCGGGGCTTTTAAGTATGAAAATGGAGCATGAAGATAGGTATGACAAAGGATGATTTAGAATGGGAGTATAAGGCATTTCGAGAGATAAAAGAAGCTTGCCTTGTCGTTTGGAAGAGTGATAAAGCACTCTTTGAAGAACAAACACGGGGGA
>JBDOMS010000097.1:889-2519 GCA_039831735.1 Pirellulales bacterium | reverse complement strand
CTCTTCCCGCTGCTCGCGCGTGGTCATGGATTCATATGAATCGAGGACACCCTCCGGATTTGGTAGACGAGCTCTCTCCTGAGGCGGAAGGTCAACGATATGCTCAAGTGTCTTCTTGATTGCAGCAGAGAAGGTTCGTCCGTGCTCGAAGCCCATATCAAACCGTGAACCACAAAGCTCGATGCACCCGTCACCGCTTTTCAGGCCAGCCATTTCAGACTGTTCATTTCCAGACTGAGGCAGCGTCTCCTCATGGTGCAACCCACTCGACCCCTTTTGCCTGAGAAGAGAAGGGCGTGAGTCTGGATCGACACCTATTGCACCAGCCACTTCGAGGCCTGCCTGCAGCGAGGCGAGACGATACGCTGGCGATGGTGCTGAACCAGGCTGCCGGAAACGCATATCTGCAGCCAATACACTTCTATTCCGATCACCAATGATACGTCTTGCAAGCCGGGACAACACTCGATCTGGGCCACACTCAACAAAGAGCGTCACTCCATCTCTTAGTAAGCGTTCAATCTGATCAACAAATCGGACGGGTTGAGCGAGCTGTTCACTAAGCAACGCTCGAATATTTTCCGGCTCAGCAACGTATTGATTATTAACGCCACTCAGCAGAGGAATACGCGGTGGGTCGAGGTGCACTGAGACGAGTGACCTTTTAAATGGCTTCTGAGCTGGCTTCATCAGCGGAGTATGAAAAGGCCTTGGCACGTCCAAGATCGTTGTTCGGATTCCTTCCGATTGAACAAACTTAACGAACTGTTTGAGCGATTGATCTCGTCCTCCAACAACTGTCTGTTGAGGAGAATTACAGTTTGCAACGAATACCTCTTCGGAGCAGGCTTCACATGCAGCAGCAACAACATCTTCGCCTGCTGCACATGACACCAGTCTCCCCTCAATAGGTGCCTCTTCTATTGACGCACACCGGTACATTGTCGCCCGAACGGCATCCTCAAATCGAAAAGCTCCTGCAGCATGAAGTGCGGCAAATTCCCCGTAGCTGTGCCCCGTAAGACGATCTGGCTCAAGACCCATATCTCGAAGAATCTGAAAGACTAGTGTATCTGCTAACAACATTGAAAGCTGTGTTCGAAAAACATCCTTCCCCAACATCTTGTCACGGTTATCAATAATGCTCTCAAAGGTCGAATGGCCCATCTGCAACAAAGATTCATTCATCTGCTCTTTCAGCAGACTTGCCTGAGGACAGGCTGCGACAATGTCTCGCACCATGCCGGGATACTGTGAACCCTGTCCTGGAAAAAGGCAGGCAACAACTGGTCTTTTCTGCCCCACATGGCCCACAGCAATCCCTTGGGTCTCCCAAAGCGACCTTGCTTCTCTGTTGTCAAATTGGTTGACAACAAGAGCAGCTTTACGGGCTAACTCTTCCGGTGTTGCCGCAACAATGGCAAGCCGAAAGCCCATTTCGTGAAACTGTTTAGTCTCCACAAAGGATGATTCCGGTTCCTCAATACATCCTTTCACAGCAGAAAGCAGATCACCTTGAGTAGGGGCAGAAAAACGAATAATGTGGGGCTTTGACTCACTTGCCCTTGTGGAATGACCAGCCTTTATGGGGTGACCAGATCGCTGAGGTACATCAACTGATTTGCCACGT
>JBDOMS010000097.1:0-879 GCA_039831735.1 Pirellulales bacterium | reverse complement strand
CCCCAGCAAGAAGCCTTCCGTCTTCATTCGGGTGGACTGAGATTACGCCATCTTCCTGAGATACCCTGCTCTTTCCATTTGCGGGCATGCGAAGTTCCTGCTCATGTAATTCAAATGTCGTCTTGGCGATCGAAAGACCTGCAGATGCACCTGCGGCATGTCCAAGTTGTGCTGCAATAGCACCAACAGGAACATGCTCTCCGTACACGTTTTGAATTGCATCAAGTTCTGCCATGTCATCGGCTGGCACTCCAGCCGCCGCTGCTTCAACAAAACCAACAGAACCCGACGGCACACGTGCATCTTCTGCTGCTCGACGCATTGCTTTTTGTATTCCAGCACTCTTGTCGTCATGACGTGACACACCAATACCACGCACGATCCCGTGTATCCGATCGTTTTCTCGCAAAGCATCAGACAGTCGCTTCAAGACAAAAACTGCGACACCCTCAGCAGGCATAAGTCCGTCACTTGATTGATCAAATGGACGAGGCTTCCCAGAGCGAGAAAGTGTGCCCGACAAAGATAGTATTTCATAGGTTGCCAATGACAGACTTCGCTGACCAGCCGCACATATCATGGCATCTGCACGACCTGTCAGCAGGAAATTCCTACACACATCAAGAGCAGATACAGCTGAGGCAGCACCACCATCGATTGCTGTTGCGCCGCCCATCAGATCGAATGTCTTTGTAATACGCGAGGCGAGTGAGCTGCTTGTGAAACTACCCGTCTCATCAACAATTGCTGGCAGCCGAGAAACCACAAGGTCACAGAACTTTTCACAGATAGACTTGATCGCATCTCTATCAACACCACGAGATTGGAGTTCTCGCTGGAGAGCCACTTCGAAATAAGGTAATCGCATGCCAACTTGAA
>JBDOMS010000356.1:0-2522 GCA_039831735.1 Pirellulales bacterium | reverse complement strand
ATGAGAGATATACCCAAGATGGCCAGGGGTTATTGAGCGATGGCCTGCCTCTGCCGGAGCAACACAGGTTTTTCGTCGCTTTATACAATCAAGAAAATTGCGGACATGACTGACAACGGGCTTCAGTCGAAAAGGACCCGCCTCAAAATCCTGCCCCAGCCAACGCGTATCCGATGCCGAAATTCGACCTCGTGTCACATGAATCCAGCCCTCTGGACCAATCCACTTTGTCCCAAGTGCATTGTTATCAGCAATCGTGGATCGCACACCATTGTCAAATTCACACTGAATCGAGTAGTGCCATGGAGTGTTGTATACCTCTGTTTGTGGTGGAGTCCACATTCTTGCCGTGACCCTCTGAGGACCACTCTCGTCAAGATTAAGAGACCAGTGTGCAATGTCATTGTGATGTCCAATCCAGTCCATCAAGACGCCTCCCCCAAAGGCAGAGTGACCTCGCCACCAACGATGATAACGAGCTCGCATGAAAGGAAGCTGTGCAGCAGGCCCACACCACTGGTCATACACAGCGGCATCTGGAGGAGCTGTCACGGCAGCAGATCCCATCGGCTGCTGATACCCGGCGGGAAGACCAACCTCCATTCGATCAATGCCACCAAGAACATCATTGCGAACGAGCTCAACAGCCTGACGGAAAGGCTCAGATGATCGTTGCTGAGATCCTGTTTGAAATACTCTTTGATAATCCTTGACCGCCTGACAAATCGAAAGCCCCTCACGAAAGCGATGCACCACTGGCTTCTCGCAGTAGACATCTTTTCTGTTCTTGAGGGCTTGGAGTGTGCAGATCGCATGCCAGTGGTCAGGAGTTGCGACAACAACAGCATCGATACCTTGATGCTCGCACACCTCACGAAAGTCCGATGTGATAAGAACAGGTGATGCGCCCAAGGACTTTTTTACGTACGTACAAGCTGGCTCACGCCCCAAGGGCTTACCACTACCCCACTCACGTTCTCGGTAATGAAGGTCCTCGCAATCACAAATTGCGAGGACCTGAACATCTGGCTCTGCCAAAAATTCTTTGAGCAGATACATACCTCGTTCACCAAGTCCAACAAAACCAAGCGTAATCCGTTCACTTGGAACTGCTCGCGCATAGTGTTGATAACCATGTAGCATACCCCCAGCTATGGTTGTCTTCAAAAGAACGCGCCGCGAAAGTGTCGTCATCATGAAAACCTCTAGAGCGTCTTCTGGCGTCCCTACTCGTAAATTGGAAAAAATGTATTAAATGCACTTTCACAAAATACGCCTGGGTCATTAAATCGCTTCCCTTGATCTAATGCATCGATATCTGACATTTGTTGCTGTGATAACGAAAAATCAAATACTGAAATATTTTCTTTGAGTCGTTTTGCCTGCGATGTCTTTGGAATCACAGCTGTTCCACGTTGCACTCCCCAGCGAAGAAGTATTTGCGCAGGAGTACGCCCTGTTGATGCTGCAATACTCTGGATCATTGGGTGAATAAGCAAGCTATCCTGTTCGCTCGCCATTCCAAGAGGCACGTAGGATGGAGCACCCAATGGAGAAAAGGCGGTAACTGCAATCTTGGATTCTCTGCAAAAACGAAGGAGTTTCTCCTGTGTGAGTAGCGGGTGCATCTCCACTTGCAGCACGGCTGGCTGAACACGGGCGATCGAAAGAAGGTCACGCAAGAGTGCAACATTGTAATTACAGACACCTATTCTTTGGACAAGCCCGGCATCAACTAACTCTTCCATGGCCCCCCATGTATCGGCAAGCGGTATCGGCAATGCCTGCATGCATGGCGACTCAGCCTTTGGATCAAAGAACCAACCAGGAGGATAGCGAGTCTCTGGGGCTACATACGCCAAGGCAATCGGAAAATGAATCAAATAACAATCAAGATAATCAAGCCGAAGATCTCGTAACGTCCTTTCAAGTGCCGGTCGTACATGCTCTGGCTTGTGGAACGTGTTCCACAACTTTGATGTCACCCAGAGGTCCTCACGCTGACAGAGACCTTTTGACAGCGCTGACTCTATGCCAATACCCACTTCCATTTCATTTCCATAATCACAGGCGCTGTCGAGGTGGCGATATCCGAATTGAATGGCATGTTCAATCAGTTCGGCAACAGCATGCTTTTCGATCTTCCAAAGCCCAAGACCGACAGCCGGTAACGGCCGCTGGTCATCACCGAACGCTGCTGGAACATGAACAGAAATATTTGAATCAACCATATGTAGCTTCCTCGTGTAAATCACTCGGACACAATTCTGTCACCATGAGAAATATGATCAAGACTAGCGAGGCAGGTCCTTCCCTTTGGTTTCTGGAAGAAACAACAGAAAGACAAGACCGAATAAAAACATTCCACCAAGACACGTGACTGCGAGCCTGAGATCAAATGTTGCTTTCATCCATGCTGACAGCCAAATCAGTACGGGAGCAGCAAGAATTCTTCCGGTATTAAAGCAAAAACCTGAGCCGGTGGCCCTTAAGTGGGTGGGAAAGAGTGTAGGGAAATACAC
>JBDOMS010000194.1:0-2525 GCA_039831735.1 Pirellulales bacterium | reverse complement strand
GGTGTTTCCTTGTGATGTCACCAAACCTGAGTCGATAAGCGAGGTCATTGAATCGATTGTAGAAAAACTTGGTCGTCTTGATGTTCTCGTCAATAATGCCGGGATTACACGCGATACACTCTTACCCAGAATGAGTGATGAAGAGTGGGAGGATGTTCTCACCACAAATCTCAGGGCTCCTTTTCTCTTCATGCGGGCTGCAAGCCGCCCGATGATGTCCCAGCGGTATGGACGCATTATCAACGTTTCAAGTGTATCGGGTCTCATTGGGAACGCAGGCCAAGCAAATTACTCAGCCTCCAAGGCTGGCCTTGTCGGGCTTACTCGCACAGTGGCAAAGGAATTGGCAGGACGGAAGGTCACTGTCAATGCCGTCGCCCCTGGCTTTATTGCAAGCGATATGACCGCTGCGCTTGGTCCAGCCCTCAATGAGGAAGTGAAAAAACGGGTGCCTGCCAAGCGGTTGGGCGAGGGATGGGAGATTGCTGAGGCGGTGCTCTTCCTGGCAGCCCCTTCTTCGAGCTATATCACGGCCCAAACGCTCGTCGTCGATGGTGGCCTAATCGGGTGAGTTTTCCCAGATTCTGCACGAGTTGCACCCGGGCTAGACACGTCCGGTAGCCAACAGGTATCTTTTCGGCACCCCGCTAGAAATGTTGTTGTTGTCAATGTTGGCCAACTCGAGTCTAGAAGGGTTCTTTTTGCTGAGTTGTCAAGAGGAGTTCAAAGGTGGCTTCAGTCCAAGACCGAGTGATCGATATTGTTGCAAATCAGTTGATGGTTGGCGCTGACCAGATCACATCAGAAACATCGTTCATTAATGATCTGGGTGCGGATTCACTCGACACGGTCGAGTTGGTGATGGAACTCGAAGAAGAGTTTGAAATCAACATCCCGGATGATGCTGCTGAGAAAATCCAGACTGTCGGCCAAGCTGTAGAGTTTATTGAGAAGCACCAGTCCTGAAATTCAGGTTAGAGTACGGATGAAGCGTCGGGTTGTGGTGACAGGACTGGGTGTTGTCACCTCTCTTGGTCGAGATCTCGAAACTTTCTGGGATCGAGTTGTGCGCGGTGAAAGTGGTGTTGGACCAATTTCTCTTTTCGATGTGTCCGGTTACCGCGTGCAGTTTGGTGGTCAGGTTCACTGGGAGCCGGAAAAAGAAAGTATTGCATCCCCAAAAGAACTGAAGCGTCTTGATCGCTTTACTCAATTTGCGATTGCATCTGCAAAAGATGCGGTTACTCATTCCGGAATCGACTTTGCCTCAGAAGATCCGTATCGGTGTGGTGTCGTTATTGGATCGGGGATTGGGGGTCTTTGGGAGTTTGAGGTGCAGGAAGAGCGACTGCTCCATAAAGGCATTGATAAAGTGTCTCCGTTTACGATCCCAAAACTTATGGTGAATTCAGCAAGCGGCCATGTTTCGAGTATCTATGGCATCAAAGGTCCAAATTTTGCCGCTGCGACTGCCTGTGCAAGTGCAGCGAATTCAATTGGTTCAGCGTTGCGGGCTATTCAGTATGGTGATGCGGATGTCATGGTCACTGGGGGTAGTGAGGCAGCCCTCACGCCAATTGGGCTTGCTGGATTTCAGAATATGAGGGCTCTTTCGTTTCGTGGCGACGCGCCGCAACAGGCTAGTCGTCCCTTTGATGTTGATCGAGATGGATTTGTGCTGGCAGAAGGAGCCGGTGTTGTTGTGCTCGAGGAGCTTGAGAGGGCCAAAGCCCGTGGTGCACACATCTATGGTGAGCTTATGGGCTACGGAGCGAGCGGGGATGCTGGTCACATTACGCAGCCGGATGGCGAGGGCCGAGGTGCTGCGCAAGCAATGTCTATGGCGCTTCGTGATGCGGGTCTCAATGTTGATGCAGTGCAATATATCAATGCCCACGGCACGAGTACGCCCCTTGGGGACAAGGCTGAAACAGCTGCAATAAAAAAGGTTTTTGGTCCCCATGCGAAATCACTCGCTGTGTCGAGTACAAAAAGTAATCTGGGGCATACCTTGGGGGCGAGTGGTGGTATTGAACTGGTTGTGTGTGCGTTGACGACAGAACGTGGCGTGATTTCTCCGACAATCAACCTTGAATCACCCGATCCAGACTGTGATCTGGATTACACTCCCAAGACCGCTCGTGAATCTCGTGTGGATGTGGTAATGAGCAACAGTTTTGGCTTTGGTGGTCATAATGCCAGTTTGGTGCTGCGGGCCATGCGATAGCTTGCTTGAGCACGATCACGGGATTCCTTGGTTTGGCTGAATGGTTCCCTCAATCAGTAAGGTTTTGGTTCTTGACAACGTCCTGTTCAGAATACGGTTTCAAAAAAGTGTTTTTTTGCCAGAGTCAAAAAGAAAACGGCAATTGCGATTGCGGAGCCATTGCCTTGTTTGAGAAAATTGCAGGTGGAGACAAAAGGTCATTTTTTCATGGGAGTATGCAGGAAACGTAAATGAGTCAGCCAGATGTGCGTCGAGTTGTTGTGACTGGAATGGGAATCGTATCACCCCTTGGGCTTAC
>JBDOMS010000484.1:0-2529 GCA_039831735.1 Pirellulales bacterium | reverse complement strand
GTCAGCAGATTCTTCTGCTTCTTTCTTTTCGGCTTCTTTGGCTGCTTCCTTGACTGTCTCTTTCACTGATTCTGCCGTTTTTGATACTTCCTCCTTGACAGCTTCTGCTGCTTTTTTGACTTCTTCTTTAACTTCCCCAGCTGCTTCAGTGATTTTCTCCTTGACTGCCTTCGCTGTCTTTTGCAGTTCGTTTATTGCTTCCTCAATCTGAGGCTCATGCTTGAGATAGTCAATCTTTTTTCTGACTTCTTCATCACTTGAGTGAATCGCTGCGTCAAGCTTGTCAAAGCAATCAAAAATCTCATCGAGTGCTTTATTTTTTGCCACCTTAACGTCTTCGGCAAATTTTCCGGAATCGACAAACTTGCGAATGTCCTCAACGAGGTGGCCAACCTTATGGACATGAACATCGGCTCCCTCAACATTCCCATCAGCAAGTGATTTCTTCACGCTTGCGCAGACTTCTTTCAATTCCGCTAATGCCCCTGCCATTGATGCCGGAGCAGCATGGCCGCTCTCGTCATGGTCATGGTCATGGTCATGGTCGTGGTCATGGTCGTGGTCGTGATCATGATCGTCATGATCGTCATGGTCGTGGTCATCGTGGTCGTGCCCATGATTTGCTGGAGCAACCGTAGCAGTCGACGTTGGTTGTGCGGGAGGGGTGGGCGCACAGCCCTCGGCAGAAAACAGCAATGCAGCAACCGTACCAAGTAGATAACTTGTTAGTGTCAAGTGTCGACTCATCAGAAACAGACCTCCAAATTCATGGCTTCGAAACAGCAATAGGCGGGCAAACTCAAATACGAACCCGAAAAACGCAATCCTCCTATGGTACTCATTCTCGAAAGCTTGAAACAAGCCCCATCTCTTATTCTTGTTTTCACAGAGAAAAAATCATTCCTATCGATTCGCAACCTCTCTATTTGCCACCAGACAGACCAACGAGTGATCAACGAGGTCAATTGGAGCACATGCATCGACTAAGGGACCAGTCCCCCCCGGAAGGATGTCATGTGGAGATGGCTTTGCCGTATTAATAAACACATGCCATTGCAGATTTCTCAGCACTGTCGACTGAGGAAAAGAGAATTCACAATGCTCGTTTCCTGCATGACACAGTATCATGACATGCTGAGGAATACCCTCGGTTCCTCCAGCGGAAACATCAACCGGAGTATGAAGTTTTTCATTTGATGGTGCGCCAAAAAAACATGTGAGACTGGTGTCTGCAGCGCACCAGTCAACATGAACCCCCTCTGGAGTGAACCACTCAACATCCGGTATGACTCCGTCAGCAGAACGACCTCCTTGCAAAAAGGATCGTCGTCGCACCGTTGGATTCGAACGTCGAAAATGAATGAGCTCACGAACAAATCTCAACATGCCGGGATTTGACTCAATCAACTTCCAGTCAAACCATGACTGTGGATTATCCTGACAATATGCATTGTTATTCCCTTGCTGCGACCGTTGGCACTCATCACCAGAGAGGAGCATTGGGACACCTTGACTAAGAAACAAAGAGGCCAACATATTTCGCATCTGCCGCTGTCGTATTGACGTCACATCAACACGGTCGGTCCAACCTTCGACTCCATAATTTTCTGAATAATTATTGTTTTCACCATCCCGATTCTCTTCACCGTTGGGTTCATTGTGCTTTTCTCGATAGCTCACCAGATCATGCAAGGTAAACCCATCATGAGACGTAATAAAATTAATTGAATGAAATGGCTGACGGCCAGTTTCACCGTAGAGATCACTTGAACCCGCCAACCGGGTGGCCAGATGGCCAGTCTGATCATGATCTCCTCGCCAATATCGACGAAGATCATCGCGATACCGTCCATTCCACTCAGCCCAACGTAGGGAGGCAAATGTACCTACCTGATAGGCACCAGCTGCATCCCACGCCTCAGCAATAATCTTTGAATCGGCAAGCATCGGATCCTCGGTGATTACCTCTACAATAGGGGGATTTGGTAGAATCTCACCATTGCGATCGCGAGAAAGAATACTTGCAAGATCAAAGCGAAACCCGTCAACATGATACGTATGAACCCAGTGCCGCAGGCAAAGAAATATTAGTTCCCGAACAATTGGATGATTTCCATTCACTGTATTTCCGCAGCCAGAAAAATTTCGATAGGTTCTGCCACCCTCATCTAGCATGTAGTAGACGCGATTTTCTAATCCCTTCAACGAAAACGTTGGGCCGGTTTCATTTCCTTCAGCGGTATGATTGAAAACAACGTCAAGAATGACTTCGATTCCAGCAGCATGGAGCGCTCGAACCATTTCCTTGAACTCCCTCACCTGAGATCCAGGTTCTGCGCCTGATGCATACCCGCGATGTGGTGCAAAGAAAGCGATTGGGTCATAGCCCCAATAATTGTGTTGTGTGACAGAATCGCGTGACGGTGCTTCGATCGGAAATTCATGAACTGGCATAAGTTCGACCGCTGTGACACCAAGTGATTGGAGATATGGAATTTTTTCAATAACGCCTAAATACGTCCCTGGATG
>JBDOMS010000173.1:7678-11107 GCA_039831735.1 Pirellulales bacterium | reverse complement strand
TTCTATAATCCCCGTATCCAGCAGGGGACGGGTGACGGATTTCAGACACTCTTTTGGATGATCCTAGGAGCAGGCATTCTTTTTGTGATTCCACTTCGAGGACTTGGAACTATTAGTAGTGAGCGAGTTGGTAACAACCTCGATCTTGTTCGGCTCACACAACTTTCTTCAACACAGATCGTACTCGGCAAGTGGCTTGCCATCACCGCACAGGAAGTTCTGCTTGTGACGGCAATTCTCCCATATCTGGTACTACGATATTTTTTTGGTGGTATTAACATCATTCGTGATCTTGAAATCATCGGGTGGCTTTTTGCTGGCTCCATGTTCATCTCAGCGGCGGCAATCGCTCTTTCAACACGTCCGCTCTGGGTACGAATAGCCATAGGAGGACTTATTCTCTTGATCACAACATTTGGAGCAGGCTTTGTTTTCAGAATAGGTTCAGCAACCAGTACACTTAATCGAATTGGAGGATTGACTGTTTTATTGGTTTATGTAGTCGTCCTTCTTGAGTATTCCGCCTCACAGATTGCACCGATTGCTGAGAATCATGCCGTTCGTAAAAGGAGCTTTGGCCTCTGCATGGCGATTATCTGGCTTGTGGCAGTCATACTCATGCCCGCCTCCTTTACCACACCCATCATTAGCCTGACATTCCCAATTCTGGTTATCTATGCCGTTGAAGCAATGCTAGAACACCCCGTGCACATCTTGGCTCAGGCGAGAAGTTTTGCTCGCTATGGTGTTCTTGGCAGACTTGCAGGGCGAGTATTCATTCCCGGCTGGGCGACGGGCCTTACTTTTGTTTTGCTACTCACGGCACTCCTGATTCCTGCATGGAGCCTGACCGTTCTCAGTTTTGGATCCAACAGCGACCCTGCAGTACTGGCACTTGGCCCACTGTTCGCTGCGTGGCTGCTTTTTCCATTGCCCATACTTGGCTTTTTCCCCCGTATCAAACAAAAAGTGGCGATGTACAGCCTGACGCATATTCTGTGTCTGCTGCTTTTCATTCTTGCCTTTGCCACGAAGCCATATGGACAACGGTGGGAAGAATGGAGCACAGGTTGGGTGCCGCTCTTGCCGTTCCCAATGGCGTCTCTTGCCTCAATGGTTGCCGGGAATGGAAATGACGTGTTCATGCTACCGGTGATTCTCAGTAGTAGTGGCATTCTTGTCTTGATTCTCATCATTCTGCTTCGGCCGTGGCTTCAGGAAATGAAACTAATCAGCAATGACTACCGAACATCACAAGGCTCCGAAACAATCAAATGAATTTACAAGCCATTCATGCACGCATGAAAAAGGTAGCGTCTGTCACCCAACTCCCTTTCCGAACAAGTCAGGTGACAGGGACTGCTGGCAACGTGCTGGGGCAAGGCACCGGAAGTTCCATTGATTTTCAAGATCACCGTCAATATGTCCCCGGAGATGATCCACGGCATTTGAATTGGCAGGCCTATGCCCGAACAGGCAACTACACCATGAAGTTATTTCGTGAAGAAATCACCCCGCGTGTTGATTTGGTCTTTGATGTAAGCCATTCCATGTTCATCACGCGTTTCAAAGAGACACGTGCCTGGGAACTTTTCTATTTCTGTCTGGAAAGTAGCCTCCGTGCGGGTGCCCATCTCAATATTTTTGTTCTGGGGCAAGATCCTACGAAAGCACCATCACAAGTGTCTCCACAGCAGGCGTGTGCGGACAACTGGCCATTCTTGATGCATTCAAAAACGAATATTCAGAATACCATTCGGAACACAACTCAAGAGCCGGCCCATCTTGCACACCAACTCGAACGTATCCCTTTTCGTTCAGGATCACTTCGTGTTCTCGTCAGTGACCTTCTCGATGAGTCTCCACCTTCTCGTTCGGTTGCCAGTCTGGGTGCAGCCCACAGTCGAGGTATTATTCTTGCACCCTTCGCCGGCAGTGAACGAGATCCTGACTGGAAAGGAAACATTCACTTGAAGGACTGCGAGCAACGAACCAGTCGACGCCAGCATATTGATGATGCCCTGCTTGCTGAATATCGCGCAAACTATAAACGGCACTTTACAGTTTGGCGGGATGCCTGCATTCGAAGAGGTGTTGGCTTTGCGCAAGTATCAGAACACGGTAGTTTCCTTGAAGCCATTCGTGATGAAGCGATACCTGCAGGTGTGTTGGACATGGAACATTGAGCGACACAATGAGTTTTTTTCTTGCGAACCCATGGGGCCTGCTTGCCTTCGGAGCCATTCCGCTTCTGGTTGGAATTTATTTTCTCAGGGAACGGTCTCGAGAAGTTCACATCAGCACACTCTTTCTCCTCAAGCATAGTCACCCAACCACAACTGGCGGATTACGTTTTGAACAGTTTCGAAACACATTCCCTTTCTGGCTACAGATTCTTGCCATATGTATCTTGACGTGGCTGCTGACAGAACCGAGATGGCTTCGAATTGAGAACCGATACACAATGGTTGTTGTACTTGATAGTTCTGCATCAATGCAGGCCTTTAAGAACAACACGCTCAGCACACTGACCAATCGCCTCAACAAGTGGAGCGCCTCTGCAAAACAAACAGACTGGCATCTTCTCGAAACCGGACCACGCCGCCCGCCACTCTATGCAGGCTCAGTCGTAGCAGATCTTCTCAAGGCTGCAGATGAACAATGGGATCCCAATCTTGGGCATCACCAATTTATGGACTCACTCATGGTCGCTCGAAGCCTTATCCCTGCAGATGGGGGCCAGATTCGTTTCGTGACCGATCACGAGACAGACCTGCCTGCAGACATTGCCGTGCTGTCCTGTGGTACTGCGATTGATAATGTTGGCATTTCAGGTGCGTCCGTCACGCAAATTGACGGACGCACGCAATGGCATGTCCTTGTGACAAACCACAGCATGACAACACAATCCCGTACATTCACAGTTCAAGCAGTTGGCAAAACAACTCTTGATCAAGGACAACGACTTCGTGATCCCCAAACCGTCACCCTCAATCCAGGAACGAGCAAAACTCTTTCATCGCAATGGCCTGCTGAATGGCCCACTCACATTGTCATGGCCCTCTCACCAGACCAGTTTGCCCTTGATGACTTATTTCCACTCACTGTGCCTCAACCTCGTATCGTCAATTTTGAAAATCTTGTGCGTGGCTCGGATGCTGAACTTCTCGTTCGAATGATCTCCGCAGCAGATGATGTCGCCGTCAAACAGTCTACTGATCAACGCACAGCGGATCTTGTTATTGATCACATCAACGACCTCAAACCTCGTAACAGTATCCTACTCACCACCGATAGAACTGGCACATCAGATGGAAGCACAGATAAAAAAATCTTTGAGCCAGGTTGGATCGCAGCAGAAGACCATCCGCTCGTTTCTGATCTTGGATGGGGTAGCCTGCTCACTGGACCTGTTGGGGAAGCGACCTT
>JBDOMS010000173.1:0-7668 GCA_039831735.1 Pirellulales bacterium | reverse complement strand
GAACCACTTTTGTGGAAAGGGAACAAAGCCATGGCGTTCCTTCGACCAGGCGTCAGCGAAAACGGTGACCGAGTGGATTCGCTCATTCTTAATTGGGATCTTTCCAACTCTTCAGCCGAAAAATCTATTCCTTTTCTTATTCTCATTCGTCGCTTTATCGAACACGTACGAGAAGATATTCCGAGGAGCTGGTCAGAAAACTTTGAGACAGGACAGATGATTTCATTACCAAATACTCACCAGGTTCGAGCGCCGGACAGTCCTTGTTTCTTCACAAAACCACTGGCTCGCACTCAAGCAGGTGATTCTCAGAAAGTTCACGGTTCCGCTCAATTTGTTGATACTCGTGAGGCGGATTTTATTGATGCCAAACACGTCGACACCCTTGCCGAAGCTTACAGGACACAGGTCTTCAAGCAATCGGAAGAGGATCCTTGGAAAGTAGCATGGATTTCTTTGGCAACAGCTGCTTTGCTCCTAGCGTGGAGTAGGAGGGCTTCACAGTGATCCGATTTGGTGCTCCACAGTGGTTTCTTCTTATTCCAGCCCTTGTTGCAGTTGGTTGGTATTGGCACGACCTCAGGCTTTGGAAACCGCTGCGGATCGCATGTCTTGTCATGGCTGTCATCATCATGACTGATCCACAGATACGAAGCCATGGCGATGGACTCGACCTCTGGGTACTTATTGATCAGAGTGATTCAGCAAGAGAATATGCTCAACCTCGCCTCGACGAATGGCAATCGATCTTAGAAAAATCAAAAGGTGTTGATGACAGGATTTTTTATGTTGACTTTGCTGATGAGGCAATTACCCGTGGGGCCCTTGTTTCGAGTGGACCCACGGCAACTGAATATACCGGGAATCGTTCATCAACACGACTTGCCTCTGCAATCAACTACACCCTGAGCCAGGTTTCTCACAATCGATCCGCACGACTTTTAGCGTTGACGGATGGCCTGAGCACAGAGCCACTCACCAATGTTTCAGAGAAGCTTATAGCAAAACAAATACCTCTCGATATCAGGCTCCCGCCCAATCGAAAGGATAATGATGTTTTCATTGCATCTTTTACTGTTCCTGAACGCACCCAATCCCGTGAGGGACTTGTTGCTGAGATCATTATTCGTGGCACTACCGATACCTCCATTCCCCTAGAGATACAACGAGATGGCAACTCGATCGGTCGACGCACACTAACCATGATTGATGGGGTGGCCAGAATGCGTTTCACCGACCGACTGGTCACACCAGGTAGTCATCAATACAGCATTCAAATTCTCCCCGAAAATGATTCCATTCTTGGAAACAATCAGGCCGAACGATGGGTGGAGGTTCAAGGCGGCCCTCGAGTTGTACTCATCACAGCGTACGATAATGATCCGCTTGCTAAGGTACTCACAACACAGGGCTTTGAGGTGCAGGTCATCCAAGACCTCTCCTCAACACACATTGGAATACTTTCTGGTGCCGAGGCTGTCATCTTAAATAATGTCCCAGCGTATGAGCTTGATACTGACTTTGTAAAAAGCCTTGATTTTTTTGTTTCGGGGCAAGGTGGCGGGCTTCTGATGGTCGGTGGTAAAACAAGTTTTGCGGCTGGAGGCTGGTTCGGTTCATCTGTCGATCATCTTCTTCCTGTAAGTATGGAGCTCAAACAAGAACATCGAAAACTATCTGTCGCAATGGCAATTGTTATTGACCGCTCAGGTAGCATGGCAGCAACGGCACCGGGCACCAGCCAATCCAAAATGGCGTTGGCTGATGAAGGAGCTGCTCGAGCCATTGAATTATTGGGAGAGAATGATCTTGTAGTACTCATACCGGTGGATAGTGTCGCACATCCCATGTCAGATTCTCTTGTTCAGGTCGGCCCAAACCGTGATGAACTTGTGCGGGCTGCCCGTAGTATCTCCAGTGGCGGTGGTGGTATTTTCTGCTATACGGGGCTGAAGACTGCCTGGAATCAATTGAACAAAACAACAGTAGGGCAGCGTCACATTATCCTTTTTGCTGACGCAAAAGATGCGGAAGAGCCAGGTGAATACAAAGCACTTCTCAAGGAAATGGCTGCTGGAAAATGTTCTGTCAGTGTCATTGGCCTTGGCAGTGAATCTGATTCTGATTCTGATTTTCTCAAAGACATTGCCTTGCGAGGAGGCGGACGGAGTTTCTTTAGTGGCAGCGCTCAGGAACTACCAGCCCTATTTGAAATGGAAACAGCCACACTCGCACGTTCTGCCTTTATCGAAGAGCGAACACAAACTGGAGGAACACCCAGCTGGACAGAAATAACCAACGAACCACTTGATTGGCTTTCTGAGGTCGACGGATACAACTTGTGTTATCTCAAACCAGCTGCATCTCAGGCCGCTATCACACAAGATGAGTATGCCGCGCCATTAGTGGCATTTTGGCAGCGAGGTATCGGGCGAGTAGCTGCAGTGACCTTTCCCCTCGGAGGTGAATTCTCACAACGCGCCCGCTCCTGGACTGGGTACGGAGGATTTTGCCAAAGTCTGACTCGCTGGCTTATGGGACCTGCAGTACCAAGCGGGACTGCACTTCGAACAGGTGTTGCAGGAAGCCATATCACAGCTGATCTTTTCTATGACAACACGAATCAATCATTGTCCCAACAGATCCTAAGTAACCCGCCAGAACTCACGATCGTACGTGGAACAAAACCTCTGCCGGAGCCTATTGTATGGGAGCGTCTTGCGCCTGGTCATTTCTCTGCCAGTTTTGATGCATCAGATACCCCCTATATTCGAGGTGCGATTCGCCTAGGGGACAACGCGATCCCAATGGGACCGCTGAATGTGTCAGTCAACCCAGAATGGACATTCAATCGAAGACGGATTAGTGAGTTATTGGCAACAAGTATCAGAAGTAGCGGTGAACATAGACTCGATCTCAGTCATGTGTGGTCAGCGCCCCGTCAAGAAGGGTTTTACAGCATACACCGATGGCTCCTTTCCTTCTTTATTATCACCATGCTTATAGAAGCGGTTCAGACACAGACCGGCTGGCCACGATAAGTTCTTTCTGATTATCTCAATCGCTCAGAATCCTTCGGGCCACGGAGCTTGCACTTGTCAGAGTACTCCCATGAAGTCTTCATCGGTCAGGAGTGCACGGGTTTTTTATATTTCTTGGCACATTGGCTACAAAATGTTTATCCTAATACGGTGCACATGAACCTATGTGCGTGTTTCTGGAAACACGAGTCCAGGAATAGAACGGGGGATCCGAGCAAGGTCAATGCAAATTAAGCAAAAGTAACCAAGAACATCATCAGTCTTCAATAATACGTTCTCTATGTCAGATCCAACACAAACACGTATCCATGTCTTAACGGAAGCAACATATCGTCATCTTATTGATAGTCCTCCCCATGTCGCTATTTTGCCGTGGGGTGCGACTGAAGCGCACAATTATCACTTGCCCCACGGCACTGATATTTTTGAGGCTGAGTCCATTGCTGAAGAAGCTGCTCGTATTGCGCATGAACGGGGGGACAGGCCTATTGTTCTGCCGTGTATTCCATTTGGAAATAATGCTCAACAGCAGGATCAAGTTGCAACCATTCATCTCTCCACACCAGTTGCGCATGGCCTTCTGAAAGATATCGCAGCGAGTCTGACTCGACAAAAGATTCACAAACTTCTACTGGTCAATGGTCATGGAGGAAATGAATTCAAGCCTCTCGTTCGTGATATTATGCTTGAGTTTCCCATCATCATACTCGTTGTAGACTTTTGGAAGATCCGACTTGATGCCATGGCAGAAATCTTCCCTGACCCCGGCGATCATGCGGGAGACCTTGAAACGTCACTCATGCTCCACCTGCGTCCTGAACTCGTACACATGGACACGGCAGGACGGGGTAATCGACGCCCTTTTGGCTTTTCATCAATGGGCCCGTGTGGTGCATGGACACCAAGGCCATGGTCTCAGGTACATCCCGATACTGGAAGTGGCAATCCAAAGGGAGCAACTGCGGAAAAAGGTGCTGTCTACTTTCAGCGTGTCACACAAGAGCTTTCTCAACTCATATCAGATTTTGCGGCAAGTGCGGACCTTTCTCGATGATAGACTTCATTCGCATAACTCCCTAATAAAATCTGTTTAGCAATGTGTGCGACCAAATAACTCAGACAAGAATTTCCTTCACCACTCGAGCTGGGAGAACACCGGTAAGTTTTTGGTCAAGTCCCTGAAATGGAAAAGTAAATTGCCTGTGATCGATGCCGAGCAAATGCAACATGGTTGCATGAAGATCCCGAACATTGACCACATTATCAACTGCATGATAGCCGAGCTCATCAGTTGCTCCATAGGTCATCCCACCTCTGACTCCTCCTCCCGCTAACCACATTGAAAATCCTTTGATGTGATGATCGCGACCTGGCCCTCCTTTTCCTTGAAACATGGGTGTTCGACCAAATTCACCCCCCCAGATGACAAGTGTGTCATCAAGCATATCCCGGGCCTTAAGATCACAAATAAGTGCATACGCTGCCTGATCTGTCAGTGAACAGCACACATTCATAAATCGTTTCAAGTCACCATGATGATCCCAGCCACGATGATAGAGTTGAATAAACCGAACGCCTCGCTCTGCGAGTCGACGAGCCAATAAACAATTCGATGCAAATGAGCCATCACCTGGTTTTGCACCATACAGTTCGAGAATATGGTGCGGTTCATCTGATAGGTCCATCAACTTCGGAACAGATGCTTGCATGCGGAATGCCATTTCATAGGCACCAATTCGTGTATCAACGTCTGGATTCAAAATGACACGATTACGATATTCATTGAGCTTGTTTATCGATTCAACCACTCTTGTCTGTTGCGATACACTGATACCTGAAGGCCTTTGAACGTAGTGCACTGGATCACCCGACGCATTGAATTCCACGCCCTGAAAACGTCCCGGCAAAAACCCTGAAGACCATTGACGGGACGCAATGGGTTGTGGATTTCGGCCACCTGTACTCGTGAGGACAACAAAGCCTGGCAAGTCATGCGTCTCTGCACCAAGTCCATACGTTACCCATGATCCCATAGAAGGACGTCCACTGATTGCCGTTCCGGTGTTAATAAACGTCTGTGCGGGATCATGATTGATCTGCTCTGTCACCATTGAACGAATAATCGTGATATCATCGGCTATCTTGGCAGTCCATGGAAGGAAGTCACTGATGATCTGCCCGCTTTCCCCATACGGTGCAAATTTTGTAAGGTGTCCTAGCACATTGAGTTTTTGTCCCTGTAGTTGCGCAATGGGTTGGCCTTTCGTGAATGATTCTGGCATTGGCTGGCCATCAAGTTTTGTTAGGGCTGGCTTATAGTCAAACGTTTCAAGGTGTGATGGTCCTCCCGACATACAGAGAAAAATCACCCGTTTGGCTTTTGGAGCAAAGTGAGGCAAAGCACTCGGGCCCTGGCTTGCCGCACCTAACGAATCATGAATCAAGGCACTCAGCGCGGTAGCACCAAGCCCAAACGCTGAATGACCCAAAAATGTTCGTCGTCTTAGTTGTTCAGGACTGTCTGTATTCATTGTTTCTATTAGTTTCGGGTAATTGCTTCATCAAGATTAAGAAGTGTTCGGGTCAACGACATCCAGACAACAATGTCTTGCTCATCAAGATGTTTACTTGAATCTGAAATACCGATTGCGAGCGCTTTCTTGACAGATTCCATATCAAAATCGTTCATTGACGAGGCGAGTAATTGTTCACATGTGGCCATTTCATATTGATCAGGCCTTCTGGATAGCACAAGGTCAAAAGCATAATTGATCCGCTCCCGACGTGACGTAGCATCACTACTAAGAATACGCTCTGCAAGACGTCGGGCAGCTTCAATAAATGTTGGATCATTAAGCAACACAAGTGCTGCTGTTGGAGAATTTGATCGTGCACGCGCAGCCGTACATTCTTCCCGCGACGGTGCATCCAAAGCCTTCAGCATGGGATGCAAAAACTGTCTCTGCCAATGTACATACAGCCCACGCCTGAATTGTTGAGCATCTGTGTGTGGCTGATAGGTTCGAACTGGAAAATTGAGATGTTGATAGTATCCCTCCGGCTGGTACGGCTTGACACTTGGTCCCCCAACCTGCAGGTTGAGGAGCCCACTAACGTACAACGCATTGTCCCGAATACATTCCGCCGGCAGTCGATACCGAGACTGCCTCGAAAACAGTTGGTTTTGTGGATCATCACGAAGATGCGTTTGAGTCGGCGTCGATGACATACGATACGCTCGGCTCATCACAATCGTTCTGAGGACCGTTTTTATATCCCATCCACATTCATAAAAGTGGATAGCAAGTTGATCAAGTAATGCGAGATTCGAGGGGGGAGATCCCTGATTTCCAAAATCTTCAAGAGATCGTGACAATCCTTCTCCAAATAAGAGATACCAAAATCTGTTTGCAAAAACTCGCGCCGTGAGTGATCCAATCCCTGAGTCGGTCTGTGTCAGCCAGTTTGCAAGATCAAGACGAGTCGGATGTTCCCCATAACGAACATTTACTTTTCCCATAAAACGAGGAACAGCTGCCGTCACAATTGCACCACTCTCATCTAACCAGTTTCCGCGCGGAAGTACTCTCATTTCCCGAGGTTGTTTTGACTCTGTCACCATGGTAAGCGTTGCTTGACCATCAAGATCATTTCGCTTCTTCAGAAGATAGAGAAAACGTTGACGTGTTCGTGCAGAAGGAAACAAAGCCTTAAACTCGCGGACGAGCGCATTGTGATCTTTTTCCGCTGTACTATATTTCTCATGGAGATCCTTCAATTCTCGAGCCTTGTGCTGATGGTCCGGGGACGAGATCTCACTGAGCTTTGATCGAAGGTTGCCCATCAAAGCCAAAGCTTTTTCCTGAAGTTGCAGATTTTTATTAGCCAGATCACATGTCTCTTTTGGTATGTGCGAATACATCTCTTTCTCAATCATTTTCCATTCACGTTCCTGCGCATCTGTAGAAAACTTCATCTCTGGGGGTCGAGATGTTGGCAATGAGTTTCCTTTGTATCCCCGGTCATGAATATCTGCGAAGAACGCACCGAGAGAATAGAAATCTTCAATGGTAAATGGATCAAATTTATGATCATGGCACTGCGCACACCCAACTGTAGCACCCATCCATACAGCGGAAATATTTCTCACACGATCAGCTGTGTAGATCGCATCATATTCTTTGAGTTGCACTCCTCCTTCATGTGAAGTTTGAAGAAGACGATTGTAGCCCGTTGCAACTTTCGTCCATTTGGTTGGTGACTCGATAAGATCTCCCGCAAGTTGCTCACGAGTAAATTGATCAAACGGCATGTCTCTGTTGAACGCTCGAATCACATAGTCACGATAGGGGGAGATGTTGTGGTCCTGATCACCGTGATAACCACAGGTATCTGCAAACCGGACCAGATCGAGCCAATACATTGCCATTCTCTCACCGAAATGGGGTGATGCGAGCAAGGAATCGACAATCTCTCCCCATACCAAATCAAAATCGCGTTCATCATGCATGAACGATGTAACTAAAGAAGGATCTGGTGGAAGACCAATCAGATCGAAATGGACTCGTCGCAACAATGTGCTTTTATCAGCATCCTCCACTGGCAGCACACCGCGAGCCTCCATGTT
>JBDOMS010000641.1:0-2535 GCA_039831735.1 Pirellulales bacterium | reverse complement strand
TTTGCAAAGGGATGTGTCGCGTCACCGTTTGCATCGAAGGTGATGACGGTCGTCTTGAGATTCATGCCGTTGTACGTAGCGCCTTGCGAAAATGAGATACCATTTTCTGGTGGTGGAGGTGCATCTCCTGTGGCAGGCATGACAATATCAATGAACGGTGAATAGCCAACATTATCAGTTAGATCTTGCGAAGCATTATCGAAGGTCACAACAAAATTGACTTCTTCACCAAGAAGACTCTGGGAAGCACCCGTGATATTCACCGTCGCATCTGCAGCAAGAAGCCTGCGTGCTTCCAACTGCTCGGCGATCAGTCTGTTTGCCCGACGGCGACCTTTTGCTTTTCTGCGCGCAGCTCGACCCAAGACTCTTCCAAAGTCCCTTCGACACACTACCATCCAACGTCTCCTAGCTCGATTTCCAACTCAAAAACAAGGGAAAAAGGTTTCTGTGAAGGTTAACCTGTAAATCAAACGGCTGCAAAAAATGGGTGCTTTAGAAAAAATACCCCGCCAGTAACGGCTGAAACGCCTGAATTATCCGAGTTAGGCGCTGCCTGCCGATTCTTAGTGCAGGTCTAGTTATTCAGATTCTGCCGTGTGGCAAAAACATTCATCTCATTGCAGGAACCCTATGGCTATCCACAGGAAGACAGATTTGATTGTCACTCTTACCATGGCTGTTGGTATGGCAGCATCAATTGCCTCTGGCGCTGGTCACGGGCACCATGCGGAAACCTACGGGATTGTTGAGTCTGTTTTCATGCAACGAGACAACGATGTGGGTTCCCAACCACTGGCGACGAACAGTTCTGGCGACACCCTGATCTCAGCGAATGAACCGCAGTATACGGTCCAGCCAGGTCTTCGACTGTTTTATGGCTCCATCGATAATTGTGGGACTGGGTGGGAAGCCGGCTATCTTGGTATCTGGAGCATGTTTGCCGATACCGAAGTCTCTGCGGCTAATGTGCAGGCACCGGAACCATTTCCAAACCTCCCCGGAGCTGGGGACTTTGAGGATCAGACTGCTGCGCAAGCTTCCTACCTCTCCACACTCAACTCCGTGGAATCGAATCTTCTCTGGCGGTCCTGTGATGGTGGTCACCGTTGCCATGCAGACTATCCATGGCAACGATGCAGCAACTATCGGGGGGGAACCTTTGACTGGCTTGTTGGCTTTCGATGGGTCGGGCTTGAAGATGCAGCCACGATGTCCTATTCAGGCCGCACACCTCTTCCTTCAACCTACTCCCTCCAAACATCGTCAAATATTTTTGGTGTTCAGGTCGGTCGTCGAGGCCGCATGGAGTGGGACAACTGGGCACTGGAAGGATGGGCGAAGCTCGTCCTCGGAGGAGCATACCTATCACAATCACAGGATCCCATCGTGGAAACCCTTACGCAGACACCTATTCGTGATGGCCGAACACGAAGGGATGGTGAGGTTGGATTTGTCGCTGATCTCAACTACTCACTTGTTCGCCGGATCACTGACACCTGGGGATTACGAATTGGCTACAACCTCATCTGGCTATCAGGCATTGCACCAGCACCGGATCAATTCGATTTCTCAACATCTGCGTCAAGTGGCACAGGGCTTGATCCAGGTGGAAACGTCTTCTTACACGGTGTCAACTTCGGCTTTGAAGGCCGTTGGTAGAAAGACTCTACTAGCTTGGGAGGATCGGCGGTCGATACACACTGCCATTAATACCAAGGAGTTCGACTCTAAAAACAAGTGTTGAGCCGCCAGGAATGGAACCTGTTCCTGAATTTCCATAGCCCAGATCCGGTGGAATGATCAGTATTCGAATGCCACCTTCACGCATCGTGGAGAGACCTTCCGTCCAACCTGCGATAACACCATTGAGATTGAACGTTATATTGTCATTTCCATCAAAACGGGTGCCATCCAAAAGCCAGCCCTCATAATTGACAGTCACTGAATCAGACGATGAAGCAGGCTGATTGCCTGCACCGACCTGAATGTCTCGATATCGGAGCCCTGTTGATGTGGTCGTATAGACCGGGTTGCCCACCTGTAATGGAACAGACACAAGTGATGATCCCAGTGAGGAAAATGCAGCTGCAAGTGCTGATGATTGATCACGTGTCACTCCTGATTCATCCAACGTGAATCGACTCACGAGAGCATTGCCATTCACATCTGGTGATCCCTGCGAAGCCAACAGTGCATCAAAACGACCATCACCATTGTCATCCGCCAATGCTATTCTTGGAGTGCGAAGACTTTGAACAGAAGCTCCCTCCGCAAGAGTATCCCCGCTCAACTCAACCAAGGTGCTCGTTGTGCCACCCTTTGTACTGATCACTTTTGTTGCTGCATTTCCTTTGCGTCCAGCTGTCACAACAAGCTCTGGAATACTGTCGGCATCATATCGCCCTGTTGTGATCGAAACACCACCCTCAAAGTCTGTATCAAAGGGACTGATTGAATTCAGTACGACAGGTGCCCCACTACTCAAGTCATAGGTTCGAACCAGTGCAGAGACTGTTGGCCCGGTTGACATGA
>JBDOMS010000231.1:0-2545 GCA_039831735.1 Pirellulales bacterium | reverse complement strand
AGAGTGGCCATGTACAATCGATAGCGATATTGATAGGAAAAACGGCAAAGGATCTGAACTTGCCTTCCAGCCGTCTAAGCACTGGATGCCATCTCATGCTCTTGCTCTTCGTCGAGACAGCAAGTGGTTACCAGCAGCTACGTTTGACTTAGATGACACTATGGCCTGTCGCTATGTGCAAGGACATGCCTTGCCAGCGGGCCCTGTAGGGTGGTGTGTCGCTACGTGGCGAGGGCGTCCGCTTGGATGGCTTCATGGCAATCACAAGCGGTGTAACAATCACTTACCATCTTCAGCGAGATGCAATTTCCTCCCACAGATTGGTGACACTCGCTGATTCTGCGAAAGAAATGGTCACATCTCTATTTTTTTTGCCTGCACAATCCGGGGTCGTCCGGCAAGATCATGAATGATTGGACCTTGCTCAAGGCCTGATGTATTTGCAAGGATCTGCTGCATCGCGTCATGGACATTTGGACCTATTTCAATCAACAACCAGCCTCCAACCTTCAAGCAGGCACCCGCTTGATGAATCAGACGACTGATGATCTCAACACCCGTTGGCCCACCGACGAGAGCCTGACGTGGTTCGAAGCACCTGACGCTGTTAGGGAGTCCCTCAAATTCATCCGAACGCACATACGGAGGATTACTTACAATGATATCCCAGGGACCTGTTAGGTGAGCATCATCAAGGAGGTCACTCTTTATGAATGTTATGCGATCATCAACATGATGTAGATTGGCATTCTCACGCGCCTGCCTAAGAGCATCCTCTGATATATCTGATGCTGAGATACTCGCACAGTCCAAGTGCTTTGCTAATGTAACAGCAATAGCTCCTGAGCCTGTACCGACGTCAACGATAGCCGGCGCAGAAGTTTCAGGAAGGGCTTCTTTACATACATCAAGGACCCGCACCACGAGACCTTCTGTTTCAGGTCTTGGAACAAGCACCGAAGGAGAGACATTAAAGTTGAGAGAAAAAAATTCTTTCGTACCCACGAGGTATGCAACCGGCTCACCATTTCCGCGTCGCCTTACAAGATCACGAAACCGTTTGCGTTGATCAAGTGACACAAGATCTTCAAAGGTTGTGTAAAGCGCAATGCGAGGACAGCCACGAACGTGAGACAACAGCACTTCTGCATCAAGGCGAGCAGATTCACTTCCTCGCTGAGCAAGCCATTTTGCTGTCCATGACAAAAGTTGCCCAACCGTCCATGAATCATCAGTTGTAGGAGAATGGCTCATACCAAAAGGCAACTCTTATTCATTGATCAGATTGTTCCATAGCTTCCCGTCGCTGCCGACGCGCAAAGTCTTCTATCGCATCGACTACGAGGTTGAGGCGACCTGCCATCACTTGGTCAAGCGTGAAACTCTCACTAATTCGATGGTCCGTCACACGATTCTGAGGATAGTTGTAGGTTCGAATTCGTTGACTTCGATCACCCGATCCGACAAGTCCTTTCCGTTCGGCTGAACGCTTCGAATGTTCAATTTGTCGTTCATGCTCATAAAGCCGCGTTTTCAGAACACGAAGCGCTTTTGCAAAGTTTTTATGCTGGCTTTTCTCATCCTGACATTGGACCACAATCCCTGTTGCTTCATGGGTTAGTCGGACTGCTGATGCCGTTTTATTCACATGCTGCCCACCAGGTCCACTCGCACAGAATATATCTTTGCGGTAATCATCCGGAGAAATCGACACCTCAACATCTTCAGGTTCTGGCAGAACCGCAACCGTTGCCGCCGACGTGTGAATTCGTCCCTTTGTTTCCGTATCTGGGACACGCTGCACACGATGGCCGCCACTTTCATGCTGCAGTTTACGAAAAACTCCAGCCCCCTCGAGACCAAGCACCAGCTCCTTAAATCCACCAAGTTCTGTTGGGCTGGCGTCCATAACCTCTACCTTCCAGCCATACTCAGTGCAGTATCGACGATACATCTCATACAGGTTGCCAACGAACAAGGCAGCCTCATCGCCACCTGTCCCTGCCCGTAATTCCATAATGCAACGCGGTCGATCCGAGTCAACGTCATCAGAACACAAGTCAATAAGTTCTTCCCATTCTAATTCACGACGTTGCCTTAAGTCCGGCAATTCAGCGTCAGCAAGCTCCCGAACATCACTATCAGAGTCAGCAAGCATCTCCTCGAGTTCATTGATTTGTCGTTCAACTTCTAAAAATGAGCGATACTTCAAGGCGAGACGTGCAAGCACACCATGCTCACGAGCAATATTGGACAGAAGGTGTGGATCAGCAAGAACTTTTGGGTCAACGAGTTGACTTTCCAGTTCAACAAAACGACCAAGCTTGGCTTCGAGTTGATCGCGCATGAATCAGTCAGTTCACGATGCCGCAGGGGATACTTTTTTCTTCTTCTTCAAACTCGCATACCCTGTACCAGAAAACTTGGTCTTAAACTTTTCAATACGTCCCGCCGTATCAACAAACTTTAGTTTGCCTGTAAAATACGGATGACAGACATTGCAGATGTCCACTTTTATTTCAGGAACTGTACTGCGAGTGGAAAA
>JBDOMS010000509.1:0-11173 GCA_039831735.1 Pirellulales bacterium | reverse complement strand
TGTCAAACGACGTTCAAGCCCATTATGACGAAACGTAAGCCGCGTGTGATCGAGTCCAAGAAGATGCAATATTGTTGCATGAAGATCATGCACACTTGAAACTTTTTCAACCGCCTTGAAACCCAGTTCATCGGTTTGTCCATAACTACAGCCTGGCTGAATGCCTGCACCACCGAGCCACGCAGTGAAGCCCTGGGGATTATGGTCTCGTCCTTTGGCTCCTTTCTGGAACATGGGCATCCGTCCGAACTCCGTGCACCATACAACCAGCGTGTTGTCAAGCAGACCTCGTTGTTTCATATCTAAGAATAATGCAGCAACCGGTTGATCCATAATTTCGGCATGAACATCATACTGCTCTTTGAGTTTCTGATGACCATCCCAATTTAGCTTCCCACCGCTTGCGTATGCACCATTGAAGAGCTGAACAAAACGAACACCCGATTCGATCAGGCGTCGTGACAAAATACAATTCCGAGCAAAGGCTGCCTTTGTCTCATTTTTTGAGTCTGCTCCATACATCTTCAGTGTCGCTGCTGTCTCACGAGAGAGATCACTAATCTCTGGAACAGATAACTGCATTCTGGCTGCAAGTTCATAGCTCGCAATACGGGCTGCTAAGTCGCTATCTCCAGGGTATCGCCTGAGGTGCTCTTCATTTATGAACTTGAGAAAATTCTTAGCTTTTGCATCTCGCTGACCCGAAATGAATGAGGGAGGACGAAGGTTGCGAATTGGTTGTGTTGAACTGAACGTGGTTCCCTGAAACACTGCTGGAAGAAAACCTGAACCCCAGTTATTCACACTTGCTTGTGGAACACCTCTTGGATCAGGAATTGCAACAAATGCTGGAAGGTTTTGGTTAGCAGTTCCAAGCGCAAAAGAAGCCCAAGACCCCATACTCGGAAAACCATCAAGAAGAAATCCTGTAGATAAAAAGTTCTCAGCAGGCCCATGGGTATTGGACTTACTTGTCAGCGTGTGAATGAAGGAAATGTCGTCAACAATTCCAGCAAGATGCGGAATCATATCGGAAACCATTTTTCCAGTTTCTCCATGAGGATGAAACGCATACTGCGGACGGGCAAGAAGTCCAGATGGTCCCTGAAACGTTACGGGAGGACCACCCTCAAAAGGCGTGTTATCAAATTGAATGAGAGCTGGCTTGTAGTCATAGGTTTCAAGCTGGCTACACGCACCAGCACAAAACACCACAAGCACGTTGTGTGCTTTGGCCTGATAGTGCCCAGCCCGTGGTGCCATCGGTGACTGATCGCTCGCGTGAGGACCGTCTGCAAGCAATTGGTCCTGACTCAACAACGACGCCAAGGCAACCGAAGACAGTCCTGCAACGGTTTCTGCGAGGAAACCACGCCTATCAAGTAATGTATGCCCAGCAAGGGATATGGTTTCAGATGTGTTATGCATGGCTGTATCAAGGGATATAGACAAACTCATTGCTGTTCAGAAGCACCCGTGCAAGCATTGCAAGATCCGATTCAGACACCGCTTGTTGAGCAGCAATCATCTCAGTTTGTGTTGGCTGCCGTCCCAGCATGAGACGAAATACTTCGATAATTTTTTCCTCGTCATCCTGAAAAGTTTGCTCAACACGTTTTGCGATCGCCTGAGCACGAGTGAGAACAAACTCGCTATTGAATAAATTTAGTGCTTGAATCGGTGTTGTTGACTGCTGTCGTTTCGGGGCCGGCTGGCCTGCATCTGGACAATCGAACGCACCAAAAACAGGAATCGATTCCATTCGAATTCTGTGAGCATAAATCATACGACGGAGCCTATCGGGGCCAAACTCTTGCACCGGAGGAAAACCAGAGAGACCACCTCGCGTTTTGAAAAAGTCAAATCCGGGACCTCCCATCTGAAAGTTTAATTCACCGCTGACGGCAAGCATACTGTCGCGAATAGCCTCCGCCTCAAGGCGTCGTGATGGAAAACGCCATAGTAACGTATTGTCCGCATCCACTGTCTCAGCAAGAGAACTCATGTAAGAGGCTTGCTGAAACGTACGAGACATCAAAATAAGTCGATGCAATGCCTTGACTGACCACCCACTTGCAATGAACTGATTGGTGAGCCAATCCAGCAATTCTGGATGACTTGGGCGAGCCCCATTCAAGCCAAAATCACTCGGTGTTGCGATGAGACCACAACCAAAATGCATCTGCCAGATACGGTTCACCATGACTCTGGCAGTAAGTGGGTTGTCAGGGGATGCAATCCAGTCTGCCAGCGCAAGGCGACGCTCGTGCTCTTGAGAATCAAATGGAAGTGACATGTCACCGAAGATACGAGGAACACTCGGATTCACCAGTTCTTGTGGCTGCTCTGGATCACCCCGAAGAAGGAGACGAGTGCTATCTGGTTCATGGAAGACGCCTGCATAGATGAGCCGTGGCTTACGAAGTTCTTCATCACGTTGCCGAAATTCCTTCAATGCACGCATTGTGTCACGAAGGACTTTTTGTTCCTCTGGAGGAGCATTTCGAATAATGGTGGTCGTCGTATCAAACGGTGTACCGAGCGGGAGGCGGTTCCGAGAATCAGTAACTGTCACCCATCGCTCTCCATCTACGGAGACATCAATTCGATAGCTCACTGGCAACCGATCCATATATTTTTTTGTTCTGTCTCGCCCCCAGACAATACGGTTGATACTGAATACTTTTGGAAACTCTAACTGCACCCAGCCTTGCCCTTTAACATTTGAGATCCAACTCTTTTCATTTCCAAAGAGTCCATCGTTGACATGTGCAAGTTGGTGATACCCCGTCGTTGAATAGTTCCCCGAAGACGACGGTGTCGTTCCACGACTAGCCAATGCGATATTCACCGGTATGTCGTCACTCGTATAGACCTCCAGTTCATCAAGGCACGGTTCGTGGCGATCGTCATGCGTCGTGTGGAGAGATGTAAATCGAACATATTTCGCCTCAATGCTTGAGAAGTATTCCTCATTCTGATCGAACGCAACTGGTACTCGAAGACATGGCCAGTCATGCGTATTGGCAGAATCCACCAACAATTCCTGAAGAACGAGCACGTCAGCCGTAATCCCTGCACCCGTCTTTCCTCCGCGCAAAACCACCTTGGATTCTGGGCCCAAGTCATGCACGCCGGCGTTTAGCAAGCCACTCCAACGAGGCTTTTTCTCTGATTCACCCTCGGCTTGTCTTGCGAAGTAAAACTGGTCAGCCTGAATGATCTCCGTTTGGTCATGACGAGTACTGAGATTCCCATCGTGATCCAAAATATAACGAGCATCACGAGTATGAATTCCGCTTCCATGTACACCCCAAGAAATCCAAATACGAAATCTCCCCTGCAAGGACGGATTCCAGGTAAAAACATCTTCACCAGGTGTATTATCCCACCACGTGTACCGACCGTTACTCAAATTCGGCATACGGTCAATATCGCCAGGATCATTTTTATAGCCTCTCTTTATTCCATCTGGGTTAACACCATGACCATTTTTTTTCTTCAGGACTGAAACGTGGCGCAAATCCTCATCATCGATGATCCAGATTGATCCCGGGTTTTCATATGGCCTTGAAGCACTGATCTGCTTCTCCAATTCCCTGATCTTAATCGAAAGTTTCTCTGCCTCATCAAGCCGACTTTGATAGACCTTATCTTTGATGGGCCGCTGGCCATATGTCACTCCAGCAAAGAACGCCTGAAGTGCGTAGTAATCATTCTGGCTGATCGGATCAAATTTGTGATCATGGCAGCGTGCGCAACCAATGGTTAAACCAAGAAATGTTGCGCTTGCACCAACAATGATTTCATCGAGTGCGTCTTGCCGAGCAAGTCGCTTTGAAGCATCATCTTTTCCTATTTGACCGGGCAGTAAAACCGCCGCTGCTACCAGAAACCCCGTGCCCTCCGGTGTTTGCAACTGATCTCCAGCCAACTGCTCCCGAATAAACTGATCGTATGGCTTATCGTTTTTAAATGACTGAATAACATAGTCACGATATGGCCATGCATTTGGACGTGAGGTGTTGACCTCAAAGCCATGTGTGTCAGCATAGCGAACAATATCAAGCCAAAATTGTGCTATCCGTTCTGCATAACGTGGACTGTCAAGGAGAGAATTAATAAGTTGCAGACGCCCAGAGGGCGTCTTTATTCTGGCCTGCCAGTGTTCAAGTTCTTGAGGACTTGGAGGTAGACCGTGAAGAGTCAGAAACAATCTTCGTAGAAGAGCCGTTGAATCCACTGGTGGAGAGAGTTTCAATTTGTGGGCATGCAGTTTTTCTTCAATGAATGCATCGATTGGCTGGGCATCACTGGCAGGGGGTATCACATTCTGAAGAGGCTGAAATGACCAATGATCAGCGGGACTGTTTTGAGGCTGTTCACGTAAAGGCGAGTGAGCACCTAGAAGAATCCATTGCTTAACCTTCTCTAACTCCAGATCGGAGAGAGGCTCGCCTTTCGGAGGCATGCGAGAGAACTCATCTGCAGAATGGACTCGGTTCCATAATATGCTTGAAAAGAGATCATTGGCTACAACAACCGGACCACTCTCTCCTCCTGCTTTCATCAGGTCCACAGTATCAAGTCGCAGATTTGCTTCCTGTTTGAGCGCACTGTGACAGGCATAACATTTTCTCTGCAAAATTGGCTTCACGTCTTGCACATAGTCAACACTTTTGTTTTGTGCGATTGCCAAGGGACTTCCACCCATAGCACCAAGAAGGAGTGCCACAGTGGCTCGCAATCGGAATGACGCGTGGAGATGATTCAAAAGCGGGCGACCGGGTTCGAACCGGCGACAACCAGCTTGGGAAGCTAGTGCTCTACCAACTGAGCTACGCCCGCAGCAAACAGTAGTGTAGCACACGGCTTTCCATTGTTTTCAACCAAAAAGCCTACTACAAAAACAAACGCCTGGCTCGAATGGCTGATCAATCGCTTCCTTGAGTAGAATGACCGGAAGACGTGACAGGTTCACTCTAAGCGCAGTAGGATGAACATCGAGTGACAGGAGATCTCAGGATGAAAGATGCAATTGAGCAAGAGGACACACACCACACGTGTCATCGGCGAACAAGGTACATGAAAGTTTTCGCTGCCAGTTTTCTACTTGTCATGATCTGCCTTATAGCTGCCATTCCATGGTACCTCTCCTCGCCAACAGTGATGACTCGTATCACGAAACGCTTGTTACCAGAGTTGCAGGCATCGGTAACGTTTCAACGAGTGCGTATTGGCTGGCTTGGTCCAATTCAGCTTGAGGGCATCTCAGTGAGTCCCGATGACGGCGGTGATCCTCCTCTGCTTATGTCACGATTGGAAGTAAGTAATGGATTTAGTTCTATCCTTCTATCGGGAGGAAATCTTGGTCGTCTTCGTATTGAGGGCCTCAAGATTGACGTGGTATTTGACAGGGAACGAAATGCAAATCTCCAGAATCTTTTTTTAACCAAATCTACTCCCGTAGCTATCGCGAATAATCAAGCTCACAGTCGAGCACGACGCAGCATTCTTCGCATGCAGTTAAGTGTTGATGATGCACAAATAAAAATTCGCGGTCCATGGACAAAAGATCCTTGGATAAGTGATCCGATTGATATCCAAGCAACCCTTGGCCCAGCCGAAGGTCGACCGTATAGCGAATGGACCATAGAACCTGTTCAACTACTCAATCACGCAAAACTCAAGCCGAGTGTCGCTTCAGGGGTTCTGGCATACATTGCACCCATTCTGGCAGATGCCACTCGTACTGGGGGTGAGTTTTCTCTTCGAATCAACGGAGCAACGATTCCTGTTGGAGATCCAGCTGAAGGCACACTTGCTGGAGTGCTGGCCATGCACACGGTCGAGATTGGTCCCGGCCCCCTGGCTGTCAAAACACTTCAAGAACTACCACTTGGACTGCCACCACCACCCATTGTTCGAATTGCTGATAATGCCAATGTTGACTTTCGTCTTGGTGATCGCCGTATTTGGCACACCGGCCTTGAATTTGGAATCCCTCTCAAAAAACCCGGCATGCGTCTGGACATTCATTCAAGTGGCTCAGTTGGGCTTGATGATGATTCGCTTGATCTAAAACTCGAGCTGCCAATTCCAGCAGAACTGCCGCAGGATCGACCCGTCATCGCCTCACTTGCTGGAAGAAAAATCTCTATTGGAGTAGGAGGAACCCTTCAAGAACCAGAGCTTCAGTTCGACGGAAGCCTTCGAGATACTGCAACGGCAGCTCTTCTTGAGGTCATTGAAAGACTGAGGCAACCGGGCTCAACGCCCAAGAGAACTGATCCAAAAGTGTCACCCCATGGCTCACCTCCCGTCGATGAAAACGCCCGTGCTTCAAAACCAGATGACATGGAAGACGAATCATTGCCAGACATCAATAGCCAACAGCCATCCTTAGTAGACAGTCTCAAGTCTACATTACCGGCAGATATCACTGACGATCCAGCTGCAGATGCCGTCATTGACCTCGTCGGTGATGTGTTGAAGGAGGTTGCGAAACGACGTGCTGAAAAACGTGCATCGGAAGCAAGCACAAAAGATGGAACCACTGATCAGCCTCGTGGACTCTTTGGTCGAAGACCGAAATCTCCACGGACAACGGAGAGTGGGAACAACTAATCTCTTTTTCGTGGATGTATTGTGTAGCGATGTCAACAGGGTGATTATGAAAAAACCGGGCTTCCTTCTCAGGAAGCCCGGTCCTTAACAAACCTCGTCAGTTGTGTACATCAGGGCTGACCTGACACAACTGAATATTTTGAGAACAATTAGGCGGCCTTTTCCTTCTTCTTCTTGTTCTTCTTTGGAGCAGCTGGAGCTTCTGGTGCAGCTTCAGTTGGAGTCCCCTCTTCGATGATGACTGCATCACCTGCGCAATTGCCATCGGCACATCCGCCAGAGCAACTACTGCAACTTTCACATGAAGAAACAGCCTGCTGTCCATGACATCGGTGACGACGATGGCAAAGACCATGACGGTGACAACGATGAACTCGGCCATGACAGCGAGCGCGACCATGACAACCAAGACCAGCAACAGCAGATGAATCAGCTCCAGTCAGAGCGATCGCAACTACTGCAAAAAACAGTGCACATGCAATTCCAAGAAAACGCTTCATGATAACCTCCAGAAAATAGACTAAACGCGATCGCGTCCAAGCAGCCGTCACATCGTGAACTCGATTCGAGACGGCCACCGAACCGCAGCATCTGAACGATCACTTGATCGAATCAGCAAAGCCCAGCTATTTCCCTTCGGACAACCAGCAGCACTGCCCTGCAAGAGCTGCAGGCTGGCGAAATAAAAACTCTAGGCAATATAGGGAAAGAGCCTACTTGGTTGACTTTTCGTGTCAAGAAAACTGGGCAATTTACGCTTTTTGCGCAAAAAGAGCGGGTTTGCTGCTCTCATATGACTGTTTTTTGTTACTCGAGAGTCGTTGGAGGAGACTCTCCTCGAGCTGTTCGCTGTGGAACACTATTTGGATTTGGTGCCGTTCCAGACTGAGTCGAAGATGCGAGTTTGAGTCTTCTTTGGAGTTCCGCGGCTACAAGTTGCTGTTTTGCAAGCATATCCTCAGGATCCTCAAAGTTGAGAAGAAGAGGTGGCATGTCATCAAAGACTCGCATTGCCATTCCCACCACGCGCCACCCTTCTGGATCGAGCCGAACCACCCACACCACGTTATCTGTTGTGGTGAAACCATCCGGATCAGTATCTGTCCACGTTGTCGCGACATGCACGAGATCTTCCGAATCTCCAACTAATTCACATTCTCGGATTGAGTAGGTCGCGGATGCGGGAACAGGTGGAGCTACAGAAATACCCATTTCTTTTGTTTTTGCGGCTGCAACTTTGGTCAGCATTCCTCGAGCAGCACCATCATCCCCTCGCTTGACTGCATCAAGAAACGTGGCCACGGCTGCTTTTGCTGGCTCAACAGATGTTGACGACATTGGAACGGAATTCGAACCCTCAGAGCATCCAATGGAGGTGATCATCGCAAGGCCCGACACAATCGAGAAAAGTGTAATCCCGGAACAACTCAAAAATCGTCGAGACATGGGACGCCTACTCATTGATTCATCCTCTAAAAAATTAGTTTTTTATCGTGAAGTGAAGCGAGACGATTGTTCATACCACGTCTTCGCACCTAGTTCAGCCGGTAACTTCATATTCAAAAGAGTCCCTTCTTACTTGATCTGGATACTCTCCCACGAAGCAGCGGAAGAGTGACGGGCTCTCAGACAGCGGTCAAGCCGAAAAAGATGGAACTGTCTTCGCTACCTGCGTCTTGCAGGGTAGAATGATTTTCATGATTGAAATCTATCCGCGAAAGCCACTTTTACTCTGGGGTATTTTTCTTTTTGCCCTTTTTATCTGGCAGGCCAGAGAGGTGCATGCCCAGTTTGGAAGCCCACAACGACCATCCGTGTACAAACGGGCAAAACCACCCAAATCCTGGAATCCAGGTGTTGAAAGTCAGTTTTTTTCTGACGCCTTCGCAGAACTTGAAGGCCCGCGGCCTGACTTTTCTGCATTATCGACCGAACGTGCCGGAATGCCTGATGCTGGTGCCTCCGTAAGCACAAGTGGATCTTCGGGCTCATGGTCTTCTCTTATTTCCCCAGAAGTCCTTGCTGATGAAATCAAGTCAAAGAAACTCGAAATCGACAAGATTGTGAAGCAAAAGCGAGAGTTCACTGGAGGAGGATATCGAGACGCGAGAAAAGCATTTTCTTCTATTGCAGCGGCTTTCGGTGTTATTGCAGTTTACAATGGTGATGTTCGTTGGAAAGACAATGCTCCACGGGCTCGTGACCGATTCGCAACGGCTGCAAACGAGTGCAGCCAAGGAAATGATGCGAGTTTTGCAGTCGCCACGCAGGCTGCTGAAGACCTTCAGACCCTCATCAGTGGAAGCCGACTGGATGGACCGGTCTCAAAGGAAATTCTCTGGCAAAGAATTGCAGCGAGACAACCTCTCATGTCAAGACTTGAGCAGGCTGAAACAGGCCTGGCAGAAGCGTCAGCCTCGGAATCAGCCTTCAAGGCAGAACCAGAGAGACTCCTTCATGAATCTGAAATGGTGGCGATGATTGGTGAATTCATTCAACAGCCTGAGTTTGAATACTTTGACGATGAAACGTACCTAGAGTATGCCGCCGCAATGCGAGATGCAGCTGTTCAGGTTGCTACGGCAACGCGTGAGGGAGACTTTGCGAGGGCACAAAAGGCAGTCTCTGCCGTGCGGAAAACGTGTAGTGATTGCCATGGAGACTATCGGTAGTCAGACAACCAAAAAACTCTCTTTAGATTGAATTTTTTCTTGGGTCCAGTGACATCATCTCTGCAATGCCTGCTTCAACAAGTTCCTGTCCTCGTACGTAACGATGGGCTTTGGCCCACATGTCAATTTTTGAAAACGTCACTCCAAAAAGTTCAGCAAGCAGATGATCCATTTCCTGCTCCAGATCTGAAAAATGTTGAGACCATTCAGCAGCCTCATGAATGCCAATATGCTCCTCGCTTTGCCACTTCATCGGATGAAAGAGCAAGACACTAAACGGAGTCACAAAACGCTTTTCACACGTGGCAAACGGCCACAACGCTGCTGAAGAACATTCTCCAGTCACAATGCCCGTCGCACGAATACCACGTATTTTGATGAGCGAGGCAATGGACATTGCAGCATACGGGCTTCCGCCAGGTGAATCAAAATAAATCGTGCAATCCTCGCCCGGGCTGACCTCGAGAATTCGTTCCGTCAGGTCATGCTCTCGTTCGGTGAGATCACCCACTAAGGCAATTTCCAAAGGGTCTGGCGGATCGTTTTGCTGACTGTTTTTTTGCTTTTGCGCAGATCGTGTCATAGTTTGCACCCTCACATCAACCACCGAAAAACTGGCATCGTAAGTCGCTTTTAGCCCCTTGTCCACGCAAAAGAATGTGTCCCGTGGCACGAACGGGGCAATACCCAGCAAACGGCTCACGCCTATGGTAAAGTTTGATTCATCTCAAGAACACGCTCTTAGAGGGAGAATTCAACGATGCGATTTTTGATGTTTGCAGCTCTAGCTTCCGTTTTTTCTTTCCATCCCACATACGCAGCCGAACAAACTTCATTCACCATCGCCGATGGTAGTTTTTCGCTTGCTGCACCAGGAGACTGGAAACAAGTGCAGCCACGATCCAGAATTGTTGAAACAGAATTTCAAATTCCGGGTGACGGTGATGCCACAACTGGACGCCTGACCGTAATGGGTGCTGGTGGCACTGTATCAGCAAATATAGAAAGATGGCGTGGGCAGTTTACGCAGCCAGACGGCAGTGATACCAAAGACCGGACATCTGAGAAGTCAATCAAGATTGCTGGCTGCTCAATAACTCTCGTTGACATTCCCGGAACGTATCGAGACATGCCAGGTGGTCCATTTGCTGGAGGCCAAGCAATTCAGCGGCCTAACTATCGGATGTTGGCGGCTATCATCCAAACACCTCAGTCTGGCAATTATTTCTTGAAGTTTTACGGACCGGCAGCAACTGTGTCGAAACATGCTGAAGGCTTCCAAAAAATGATTGAAGGCCTTGTCCCCGCGAAAAAGTGAGAGAATGAAGGTTCAAGAGTTTTTAGAGCACCACGGCATCGCAGGTAATCCTTTTGCTGAGGAAGATGCGCAGAATGACACAGTGTTCAAGCGAACGTGTCTTGAAACAACATTTCATCCATCGTGGGACAAGATTTTTGGAGATGCCGCAGAACCAAGTACGTCTATCGTTTTTGGTGAAAAAGGTGCTGGCAAAACAGCTCTCAAACTACAGATGCAGCGTCAATATGAGAATCACAATGCGGAAACAAAAGACTCCCGCACATTTGTTGTCTTATATGATGATTTCAATCCATTTCTTGATAGGTTTGTGAGTAGAGTTGGACCATCACGCCCCATAGAAAAAGTCTTGTCACAGTGGAAACTCTGGGACCACATGGACGCCATTTTGGCTCTGAGTGTCTCTCGACTTTCACAGGAAATTATTGAAGGGGGACGGTCTGCACATCATCTCCCACCATCAAAAGCACGGGATATGGCTGTTCTTGCAGCCCTGTATGATCAGTCTACAACGGCGACCTTTCCTGCTCGATGGAAAGTGACTCGACGTCGAGTC
>JBDOMS010000578.1:0-11204 GCA_039831735.1 Pirellulales bacterium | reverse complement strand
ACCTTCTTGCTCGAGTACTGTTGCGACTGGCACTGCAACTACATTTTCTAAGTCAGCAACCATGACTTCCGCTTCAGCTGTAAATCCAGGACGTAATGCCTCAGACTGCCCATCAATCCTCACCTCGACAATATACTTCTTAATCGGTGAATACCAATTGGTTTCCGGTCGATTCGCGACAGCTATGACTTCTCCAGAGAAGCGTTCACCCTGCACGCGAATGGTGGCTGGCATACCGATCTTGATTTCATCAACTTTTGACTCATGCACTTCAACATCGGCCCGCATTTTCTTGAGGTCCGGAAGTTGCAGAATAATTTGTCTTTCCTTTACAACTGTGCCTGCTTTAATTTCAGTTGCTTGATCACGGCTTCGGGTATTGTAATAAATTGCTATTCCATCCTGCGGTGCTTCGATTGTGCAGTTTTCAACCTGTGCTACTAATCGATCAAGTTTGAGTTGCTCAAGCTCGAGAGCTGCTTTTTCACTTTCAAGGCGAGCTTCTGTTGCATCCCGAATACTTTCAAGCTCGGTCACCATTTTGGGCTTTGTAAAACGAGTCAATACATCAAGGCCGATTTGTGCAGTTCCAAGATCTAACTCCGCCCGAGCAACTGCTGACTTTTGAGCCTCAAGTTGCTGTGGCGTGATGTATCCCTTACGGAACATACGTTCTCCGTACGCCAATGTGTTCTGAGTTGCTTGGACTCGTTCCTCTGCAGCCGTCACATTCGACTCTGCTGTACGCTCATCTCTTCTAAAGATCCCTTCACGGTACTCCTCAACAGCTATTTTTGCTGCAGCAAAATCTTTTTCTGCTTGGATCATGAGCGCACGTGCCTTTTGATATGCAATTCGCTGAGCCGTCGTATTTTCTGATAATACAGAGGCATCCAGTTTCACAATTTCCATGCCCTCATGAACTTGAGCACCATCCTCAACGAGCCAGATAATGGTAGCACCACCTTGCACCTGACACTTAATATCAATGTTGTCATCGCTTACAAGGCTTCCCTCTGCAGTAACCGTAATTTCAAGATCACGGCGCTCAACAAGATGCGTTGGAAGAGCGGTCAGGTCGAGAGTGCCCTCACCCTGCGTCAACGCAAATAGAACTGAAATACGAGGAAAAAGAAAAACACCACTCACCACGATCAAAATGATCAACATGAGCCAGACCCATTGGCCACGGCGTTGATCCTTTGCCTTCCCACTCTGATCAGTCTGCACAGATGGATCACCGAGAAGGTCAGTAATTGCAGCAGCATTCGACGCCGCTCCGGTGCCGGCCAACGTAGTAGTCGATGGCATGTCGGCATCTGACATCAGAAATCCTATTCACGTGAAAGGGTGTTGGAGTAGTCCTTACGACCATACATATTGTATGGCAATCGGCATATTTGCATTATCCCTTCCGAAAAGTGGGCAGTCCATAAAAATCCTTCTAATTCGGATCTTTGGCTGACCTTTCAAACGAAGGAATGCGATTATTCAGAGATTCTTTAGCGTTCTCCTCTCCGGATACCATCTGTATCGTCTCCGAACCAGATTCGGATTCCTTATCATTTTTCCTTCTTGTTCCCAGAATTGGCAACGCTTTGGCAATGATATCGGGGAGTATTCTTGGCTGATCTTTGATTTCAACTTCTGCGTCACGCGGCAGCGGTGGCGGCGGATCAATCTCTTCCAGATGATCAAGCCATTCCTGTGGAACAGGTGGCGGTAAAGAAAGATCTTCTCCCTCTGCTCGCTCGGCCATGGAAAAAGGTTGATCAATCCACATTCCATTTTCATCCAGTTGCATCACTCCAAGTTGCTGAGCGAGTGAGGCTCGAGATGCATAATAATTTATCCAAATACTCGTTAACGCATCCTGAGAACTTCTAAGATCATTAAACGCATAGATAAGATTCAGTGTTGCTGTTGGCGCCAACTGACCAGCAGCAGTATCAACCAATGGAATGGTTCCATCAGGGCTTGGGGGAGGTGGTGGTGGAGCAGGTTGACTAAGCGAAAGCCGTGTCTGATCGACTCGACGAATCGCGATGATAACTGCTCGACGCTGTGTTTCAAGGTTACGCTCATCAAGTTCAAGCTGTCTCAAGAGTTGGCGAATTGCAAGTTTGACGCCATCTTCATAACGTATTTGCTGACGCCGGACTTGTTGGTAGTCAAGAATGGCTTGCCGAAAGTTATTCCGTTCAAGCAATCGTGTGAGAGGGGCATCGAATACGAGTCGTCCACCCATGACTCCCGTGGGAGCTCGGAATCGTGCTGGATTGATCCCCGTTGATGACATATTACCGTTGATTTCCAAATCCAGTCCTGCCAGCAACGACATGGCGTTGTATTGGATCAAACGCCACTGATCGACAAGCGCTGCGCGATTGTTCATCCAGTCCAAACGATTTGCACGAGCAATTTCAAAAGCAAGATCCGGATCAATTCTCTCTGGATTGATATTGATAGACTCAACTCGCGCACGTGCCTGAATAAGCGACATTTCATCAACTGCTGCAGCAATCTCACCAACGAGCTCGGCAACTGAATCACCTGTTTGCCGAAGATTATCCTTGGTTTGTTTTTCACCGAGAACCCGAATTTCATTTTCATTCTCATCAATATGAGTCCGCACGCGATTCAGGTCATCTTGCAGGAGTCGTAGTTCACGGTCAAATGATTCACGTTCTGTTGAACGCATCCCAGAAATTCGCAGTGCCGCGGCTGTGCGCACACGATTAAGATCTGCCTCGACGTCCATGGTCTGAAGTTCAACTCGTTCGCGTAGTACATTGAGACTTTCAAGTGCTGATGCAATCAGATTCTGATCAACTTGATCTCTGATCTGATCGACATCTAAATCATTGTTTTTGTTCACATCTTCTTTTTCTCCTTCTGGTGCTGGGAGAACCAGATTTTCCTGTTTATTCTGGTCAATAGCAGGAGGTACAAGATCTTTTACCTGTTCATTCTTTTCGATTGGATCCTGACGTGGGTCATCCACCTCTTTGAGTGGTTCTTCAGCACCAAATGAATAGATTGCGAGAAAGTCACCTATATCGTTCTGGAGCGCCTGCATTTCAGGACTGATGAATTGAAATTTCTTGATAAACGCTTCATCAAGTGCCATAGATGTATCAGAGGGCATATTCAGAATACTGACTTTGAACGTTTCAATTTGATTCGCGAGTGTTGTCTTTGCTTGCAAAAGGTTTGCGCGATTCGTTTCAACACTTTGGCGCAACTGATCTACCTGCTCAACACCTACAAGTCCGGCTTCGAGATTGGCATCAAGGAGAGCGAGAGCTCGCACCTGAGCAGCAAGATTCTGTTCCGCATTTCGAATCTGCTGGCGGACCTGCAGGAGTCCGATAAAGCCACCCACATTTCCTGCACCACCACTGGCAAACCCTGCTCCACCGGTGCCTCCTCCACTTGAGACGAGACCATTCCCTTGACCTCCAAAAAACACACCACCAAGATTGCCAAAACCCCCAACCCCGGTTCCTGAAAATCCTGCGAAACCGGTACCTCCAAAGAAACCACCACGGCGTTGGAGACTCGGCGGAGAACCGGCTCCAAAAATGACCTGAAGATAGAACCCTTGCCGGTAAAACTGAAGCCTACGAAGGTTCGCAAGGAGCGTTCGCTCGACAATTGTAAGTGGTTCCAGAGCAATCGAACGGCCTGAATTCTGTAGTAATGGTTGAAGAAAACCAAAGTCGAGCAAAGAGGCGTTGGTGTATTGGTTGGGCCCGGCAAACTGCCACACAACTGAATTGACCAATCCAACCGCAAGTTCACCTGCTGTGGCAAGTGCTCGTTGTGCTTCCAGTGAGGTCTCGGTTCCCCACTGTGTCACTTGACCTGTCGAATTCAGTGATCCGCGATTGAGGTAGCTCGTAGAATTTCCCCCATAAAACTGAATATCAAATCGAAAGCGTTCGGTGCTGACATCAAGTGCTGAAAGATACAATGTCTGGAGTTGATCCCACCAGGCAATGGAATTGAGATATGCAAGACGCATGGCTGAGTGTCTATCAAGCTTGATTGATCCTGCATTTGTGAGTTCAACGACATCACTCAATTGGGAACGCCACTCTGGATTATCTAGTGTTGTTCGGTCCCCATTTATGTGCCATCGCATAAAGCCATGTTTCCCGTCAACACAATGCATATATCGGTGAGACGTGGGATCATCAGGTGGCATCGGAGGAAAAAGCTCATTGAACGTGTCATAAAAACGGCTTTGTTTTTCAGAACGAACGCTATGATTTGCTGGCAATGCCCAGCGTGGATCACATGCCTTTTCAGCCAACAAAACCTTCACTTCGCGATCTGCCTGCGAATAGTAACGGCCACGTGAGCACCCGCCTCCTCCTGCAACAACAGTCGCAAGAAAGAGGATGGACCAATTTCGGCAAACAACTTTGATCACATTCATCGGCGAATGCCCGACGGTGATTCGGACGCATCGTGCGCTTAAAAACGACAGCACATCCCCATGGGACATACGACCGCCGTCTTACACATAGCTGTATCGGAATGCCGGTTACACAGGCTTTAGCGATCCTGCAGGGCAGACAAGATAGTGAAAAAGGGGAATGCTGGGAAATAAATTCGATTGAGGACGCCTAACCAGTACGACCGATACAGATTAACGGTTTGGATGTGTTTCCCGAAGCGACTGCAATGATACAAAAAACTGCCGCGCGACCGATGTGGTTTCAAGCAATGTGCTGTTGCGCACTCATGCTCTCTCAAACTTCCACATCTGCAGAAGTCGGGCTCACCAGTCAACCTGAACCGCTAGGCTACCCTTCTTTGATTGATGATGAGGCAGATGCCACGGCGGAAGAAGCTGCGGGAAGCATTTGGCCTGCCCCGAAAAGAGTCGATGAACCACAGGTTCCTGCTGGTTTCGACCCATACAGAAGTCCTGGATATGTCGGTCAACCCTCTGACTTTATTTCATGGGGCAAAGAACCAACCCCTGCCTCTTGCTGTGATCGGCATCTTGTTGACCGAGAATGGATGGGACCTGGCGAACTGGCGTATCACAAATCTCCGAACCATCGACCGTGTACACGAGATTACACGCGTGTCTTTCGAACTGAGTTTCCTGGACGACTCTGGTTTTCTGCAGAATACCTCGTCTGGGCTACAACTGGCCAGTCGGTACCAGTGCTCGTAACCAGTAGTCCCAACGGAACACCTGTTGCTGATATTGGTGTGATTGGCAACGCTGCCACAACAACACTTTTTGGTGGAGATGACTTCAACGGCCCTATGCGCTCCGGAGCACGTCTCACGACTGGTTTTTGGTTTACCCCTCGGCAAGAACGGGGTATTGAAGCGAGCTGGCTTGGCCTTGCAGTGGCCAAGGAAACACTCAGCGTGTCTAGCACCGGAGGCAATCCATGGCTTGCTCAACCATCCGGAAGCTCTGGAGTTGTTATTGTACCGACACTCACTCAAGCTCAAGTGGCAGCGTTAGATCCAAATCTTTTGGAACAATCAATTGATGCGCAGCTCAGCACGCAGTTTGGAAGCGTTGATGTGTTATATCGCACCAATCTCACTGTTGGTGAAGATTTTCATCGTCGGTATCTCTGTGGTGGCTTCCGCTATCTCATGCTTGATGACAGACTCACAGTCGATTCTTCATCTGTCTTGTCAACGGGAACACTGGGAGGATATCCACTGAATGGCTACAGTGCTTCGGATTCTTTTAAAACACTTTCTCAATTCTATGGCGGAGAATTTGGTGTCATTGAAAAACGATGGCGAGATCGATGGTCACTGCAGTTTCTCGGAAAAGTGGCACTCGGCGCGAGCACAATCGGATCAGCCATCAGTGGATCAACAACAACAAGCGTGACAGCAGATGCAACAAGTGATCCTACTGTCACGACATCTCCAGGTGGTGTCCTTGCGCAAACGACAAACCTGGGTTCGCGGCGATCATTCTTTGCAGGCATGGGAGAAATTGGTGTCACAGCGGACTATGCAATCTGGTCACAATTCCGACTCTCCGTTGGCTATTCCCTTATTTACTGGACCACGGTCGGTCGAGTCACTGATCAGATTGACAACGCAGCTAATCCAAAGCACACCGGTAATCTGTGGACGACAAGTTTTTGGGCACAAGGGGTGAATGCTGGTTTAGAATATCAATTCTAAACCTCTCATTTCACCTCCACGCTTCACAATCTGGTGCCATCGTGTTTCGAACCACATTTTTTTCTTTGATCACGACCTTCTTGATCCCCTGCTCACTCTGGGCACAGACACCGCCCTACAATGTTCTCTTTATTATTTCAGATGATCTAACCTACAACGCATTGTCCTGCTATGGAAATCGTGTCTGTCAGACTCCGCATATTGATGCGATTGCTGCAAAGGGTACACGATTTACTCGTGCCTACTGCCAAGGAACGTACTGTGGACCATCTCGGGCATCCTTCATGTCAGGGTACTACCCACATGCAACAGGTGTTCTTGGTTATAAAAACCCACGACCGCAAATCGGTGATCGACCAATGTGGTCTGAGCACTTTAAGAACCATGGCTATTACTCCGCCCGTGTAAGCAAGATCTTTCATATGGGAGTTCCGGGAGGAATCGAAGATGGTGGCAACGGGGCAGATGATGAGCGGTCTTGGACAGAACGATTCAACAGCCAAGGGCCAGAATGGAAGGCTCCCGGAGACGGAGAAACCCTCGAGAATAATCCTGATGGCACAAAGCCTGTGGTGGGAGGCAATACGTTTGTTGTGGTAGAAGCGGATGGCGATGACCGCGTACACTCCGATGGTAAGACTGCATCAAAAGCCGTTGAACTCATTCATCTTCATAAAGACAAACCATTCTGGCTGGGCGTGGGATTTGTTCGCCCGCATGTACCATTTGTCGCCCCACGAGTGGATTACACATCATTCCTTCCCTACGCAACGATGGCACTCCCTCCAAAGATTCCTGGTGACTGGGATGACATTCCCAAGGCAGGTATCAATTATAAAACCAGTGAAAATATGAAGATGGATATCCGCCGTCAAAAAAAAGCAGTCGGGGGTTACTATGCTTCGGTCACGTTTATGGATCGACAGGTTGGGAAGGTCATGCAAGCACTTCGCGACACTGGCCTCGAAGATCGAACGATTGTGATTTTTACAAGTGATCACGGGTATCATCTTGGTGAGCATGACTTCTGGGCAAAAGTATCTCTTCGTGACGAGTCAGCAGGAGTTCCACTCATTATCTCCGTACCCGGCAAACAGCCAGCAGTCTGTGACAGCCTTGTCGAATTACTCGACCTGTATCCAACCGTTGCACATCTCTGCGGACTCACTCCTCCCAAGCACGTTCAAGGTAAAGATATTCGTGCTCTTCTTGACAACCCTCAACAAACCGTCCGAACCGCTGCTTTTAGCGTGGCCCCCTTCCGAAAAGGCTTTCTGCTTCGTGAGAAAAACTGGGCATATATCCAATATGGCGAGGATTCCAAAGGGGGTGCCGAGTTATTTGATATGCAACAAGACCCTATGCAATACCATAATCTGATTCACTCGCCACTGCATCATGAAGTTGTCTTACGAATGCAACTTGCCTTAAAGAATAAGCTTCGTTCTGTTCGAACAAATGATCTTTAGTCGTTGTCATTGTCTAGAAACTGTCTTGTTTCATATCTTCTTTTGGTAAATCCATGAGACTTCTTACCCGAACGCGGTTGTATCGCACCACTCCTTTTCTTCTGGGATTTCTTCTTTTTTGCTTCTCTAGAAGCTATGCCGCCGATCCATTTGAGGGTGCCGACCCTTTATGGAATCTTATTCATTCCCCATCTATCCAAAACAAGATTGGGGTGCAAAAAGACAACCAACGCAAACTGCGGTCTCTACTCGATCATTATGACCTTGAGTTTTTTCCATTTCGAAATCAATCCCATGAAAACAGAAATGAAGACCTCAAAGTCATCTGGGACGACATGATGAACCAGCTACAAAAGCAGTTGTCTGTTTCTCAGTGGCAGCATCTCAATGAATTAAGGGTACAGGCCCAATCATCAGAAACAGAAATCTCTGGGACTGAACTGTATCTTCGAGCACCTGACTTCATAGACTCTGGCCACTGGGCAAATACCGCAAAACCACTTTTGCTTTCAAAACTTGAGGGCCAGGTAGTCGTCGTTCACTTTTATGCGTTTGGGTGTATCAATTGCATACATAACTACCCCGTCTATCTCGATTGGCAAAAGCGTTTTGCTCATCAGAACGTTACGCTCGTTGGCATCCACACTCCAGAAACAAAGTCTGAACAAGACATGGCATCGGTTCAACAGAACGCGAAAGAATCTGGATTTCTATTCCCTATCTTGATCGATACAGATAAAAAAAATTGGAATGCATGGGGCAACTCTATGTGGCCGAGTGTGTATGTAATTGACAAGCAAGGCTACGTTAGACATTTCTGGCCCGGAGAACTGCGATGGGAAGGTGCCACAGGTGACAAATACCTCCGTGAACAGATAGAGCAATTATTGCTTGAGTAAGCGAGTGTCCTTCATTTCTAACGTTGCGATCTTTCCAGAGAAACTAGTCAAATGACCAGATACAAAGATCATCTACACACAGTGAATCACCCCGCATAACAAATCGATATCCAGGCTTTAGGACACTCAGTGATGGATGAGATGCACGTGCTTCAAGCCCGTTATCTGTTTGAACCATAACAGCATCCTGTTTGATCTCGACAAGCATCGTATGCCATTTCCCAGTTTCAATCGCACCTTTTGCAGATGCAAGCTTGATAAGCTTGGATTGAGGATCTTTCTTATCTTTATCAAGCACGATAGAAAAACCTTCTGATGAAACAATCACTCGAAACAGATGTCCCTTTGCTTTATTAAGACTTACGTGGAAGCCACTCGTCGAACCATCATATTTAAACGAAAAGCGGAGTTGTGAATCCCGATTTTTTTTCTGATAATCGATCACTGCAGCATGATGATCCGCTTCAATCTCTGTGGCGTGAAGGCACCCATTTTTCACCCGCCAATCCCCTTTTATCACTGCAAACTCTTTTGGAAGACCTTGAGGGGAATCAAATGAGGTACAGGATGCAACTACCGATGTCTTCACAGTCGAGTGATTCCTGAACATCTTTTCGGAAATCCGGGTGTTTTTTTCTGCCGACACAGGCATGGCACACCACAGGAAACACCACATCACAACAGACACACACGTCCCATTCATCAAAACACCCTCAAGGAGAATCACAACATTGCTTCTCATAAAATATGTCGTTTCAATCAATACATCATATCTTTACGTAATACCAAAAGATCTCATGGCCCTTCGCGGAAGCAGCATATCTGGACACCAATTCGATCTGCTGCAGATGAGGCTGCCGTTATCAGTTGTGCACTTCCAATAGCTACAATTGTTTTGGCTTGAAGATTCTCAACCTCCTGCGCCAGTGCTGCGATTTCAGATTCATCGCTGCTCTCCCCAAATGAACGTACGCGATAGACCCAACGAGCGTCACCAAATGATTCTTTCCATTCCAAAGCAAGGCGACCTACGGTTGATGATGAAGCAATCACAAGCACTGGTTCGCAACCACCTGCACGCTTGAGGAATGCAACGAGACCTTTACCGTGTACATGTTCTTGTTGAGCATTGCTCATGATGCACCCATAGTTTTTGCGATGGCAAGCGATGCTGTCGCTACGTCACCATTCGCTTGCTCAACCTCACGGGCCGCAACATGACAGTGAACAAGATGTCCGTCAAACATTGATGCAGGAGGGTCAATTTCTCGGCAGACACTTTCAGCTAAAGGACAGCGAGGATGAAAGCGACAACCGGACGGAGGTTGAGCAGGGCTTGGAACATCACCCGTTAGGATAACGCGTTGCCGCCGTCGAGATGGTTCCACTGATGGAACTGCTGAGAAAAGCGCATGCGTATAAGGATGAAGAGGATACGAGGCAAGTTTTTGCGTTTGCTCTCGCTCAACAATCTGCCCCAGATACATAACTGCTATTTCATCAGCAATGTATTCAACAGCCGAAAGATCATGTGAGATAAAAAGATATGTAAGACCTAACTGCTTCCGAAGTTCGGCCAACAAATTAACGACCTGCGCCTGGATCGACACATCGAGTGCAGAAATTGGCTCATCGAGAACGATGAATTCTGGTTCAAGAACAAGTGCACGGGCAATCGCGATTCGCTGTCTTTGCCCACCAGAAAACTCATGTGGATAACGAGCGAGAGCTTCGGACGTGAGTCCTGTTCGTTCAAGTGCACGAATTGTCTTCTCTCTTCGTTCAAGTGCATTCCCCATTCGGTGAACAATAAGTCCTTCTTCAAGAATACTTTTCACCTGCATCCTTGGATTAAGGGAACCATACGGGTCCTGAAACACGATCTGCATTCGTCTTCGAATACTTCGTAGCCTTCTGCCCGACATACGGCGAACATCTTCTCCCGCAAAATAAACATGTCCTCCGGTTGGCTCAATAAGCCGGAGGATGCTGCGGCCCGCCGTTGTTTTGCCGCACCCACTTTCTCCAACAAGACCGAGTGTGGTCCCTCGTCGGATACCAAACGTCACCCCATCAACAGCGCGTACGGCACCCACTTTTTTTCTCAAGACCCCTTTCCGAATTGGAAAGTGCGTTTTGAGATTTTGAATATCCAGTAACGGCTCAGAACTCAACGATTGGGACAATGAATGTGCTGAATGTGTCATGAAAGTCTCAGTGGCATGCCTCAAGAGATTCCGCAAAATGGCAGCGAACAAAATGACCCGGTGAAACTTCTCGTAGCTCAGGTATATCAGCACTACAACGTGGGAGTTGAACATACTCACATCGTGGATGAAACCGGCATCCAGATGGGAATGATTGAGGAGGTGGAACCATACCAGGAATGGTTTTCAGTGGTTCGTTTCGTTGTCCAGCAGCCTCTGGTCGGGACCGAAGAAGGCCGATGGTATATGGGTGTAATGGATTCATAAACAACTCTGACGCACTTGCTCGTTCTACGATTTTTCCTGCATACATGACCGCCACATCATCACACGTTTCGGCAACAACACCAAGGTCATGAGTAATCAACAAAATTGCCGTACCAAGTCTTTTTTGTAAATCGTCAAGGAGTTCAAGGATTTGTGCTTGTATGGTGACATCGAGCGCC
>JBDOMS010000110.1:0-2563 GCA_039831735.1 Pirellulales bacterium | reverse complement strand
CAGATCCACAGTTTGATCACCTGAACGAAAAATTGAAGAAACGGCTTGCCAATTACCTCGGGATGATTGTGAATATCGATGCCAACATGGGTAGCTTAGTCAAGTTTCTTGATCGTGAAGGATTGGCTGACAACACGATTTTGATTTTCAAAACAGACAATGGCAGTCTCTTGGGGCCGCAATATTTCAATGCTGGAATGCGTGGCAGAAAGACAGAACTCTGGGAAGGTGGACATCGTGTCCCATGCTTCATCCGTTGGCCCGATGGTAATCTTGCGGCGCCACACGATATCGAAGGTCTTACTCAGGTTCAGGATATTTTGCCAACCCTGCTGGAGTTGTGCGACATTCAATGTGAGATTAAGCCCAAGTTTGATGGAATGAGTCTCGCGCCGGTTTTGCGTGGTAAACAAACAGTCTCTGATGATCGGGTTCTCATCATGAACTACAGCAGGATGCCTGGTTTTTCCAATTACCCGTCGCCTCATAGCCAGACACAGATGCGAGCTGACCAGGCGGGTGTGTTGTGGAAACGTTGGCGTTTGTTAGAAGATCGAGAACTTTACAATCTCGAGACAGATCCACTCCAGCAAACCAATGTCATCGATCAGTATCCGGAGGTCGTAGCGACTCTCCGAGCGCATCTTTATCAATGGTGGGACCGAGTCGGGCCGACTGCAAACGAAGAACAGCGTATCGTCATTGGAACGAAACATGAGAATCCCACAAAACTCTCTGCCACAGAATGGCTGGATGTATTCATGGATCAGCAGGGACAGATTCTTAGGGGCCAACAGAAGAGTGGGTACTGGTTGATCGATGTGGCCCGCGCGGGCGAATATGACATTGAACTTCGTCGTTGGCCCAAGGAGGCAGATGGCACCATCAGCGGTACCTTACCGGACGGAACAGGCAACGCACTGCCTATCACACAAGCAAGCCTCTATGTCACCGGCCACAATCACATGAGTATTGGTGAAAAGAGTGCCTACTCATTTGAGGGGCTGACCAAAAAAGTGAGAACAGAGGACAAGGGTGTAACCTTCACGATGAACCTCAAGAAGGGCCCCACAGCGTTGCACACCTGGTTCAGTGGTAAAGACAATACAATGCTGAGCGCTTATTACGTCTATGTTCATCGAAAGGACTGATGCTATGGCTGGTGGCAGGATCGGATCAATGAGGAAACACAAAATCTTCAACAATGTCGATGATCACATATGGCCGGTCATCCAAGGATTGGTCAGGTGTAAAGCACTTGTTTTCCAAGTTGTCGTGTGTTGTATGGTGTCATTGTTTTCTGATGCCTTCGCAAAGGAACGCACGAACATTCTTCTTTTCACGGCCGATGATTTGCACGCTGAGTCGTTAGGCTCGTTTGGTGGACGTCCTTCGGACCTGACGCCTCATCTCGATAAGTTTGCGAATGAGTCACTCCGTTTTGATCGCGCACACGTGAACGCCGCAATCTGCGCACCCTGTCGTGCAATCATTGCAACCGGTCGTTACAGCCATCGTTCTGGTGCTATGGGATTCATGAAGGCCAGAGAAGATGTTCCGGACATTGTGACAACCCTTCAGCATTCCGGTTACCTCGCAGGCATTCTTGGAAAGGTGGACCACTCAACACCAAAAGCCTCAATGAAATGGGACTTCCACTTTGATCAAAAAGAGCTTGGCAACGGACGAAGCCCGGAATTGTACTACCAGCGAAGCAAGGAGTTTCTTGCGCGTTGTAAACAGGAGGAGAGCCCCTTTTATTTCATGGTGAACTCACACGATCCCCATCGTCCGTACTGCAATCCAGAAAAGTTAACCAAGGGTGCAGCCATGCCTTCGCGAACGTATGACCCTTCTGAAGTACACGTTCCAGGATTTCTGCCAGATCTTCCTGGTGTGCGGGCAGAACTTGCCCAATATCTGAATTCAACGCGTCGACTTGACGATACGTTCGGCAAAGTGATGCAGGCGCTTCAAGAATCTGGCTATGCAGAGAATACACTGGTGATATTTATTTCTGACAATGGCATCGCCGTTCCTTTTGCAAAATGTAATACATGGTTTCATAGTTCGCGGACACCGATGTTGGTGCGATGGCCTGGTGTGGTCCAACCTAACACGACCAACGAACGTGACTTTGTTTCAACAGTTGATTTTTTTCCAACGTTCTTAGCAGCCACGGGTGTGCCCGGACCTGAGGGGCTTGACGGGTATTCATTCATGCCTCTTCTAAGAGGACAAAGGCAAGAGGGACGAGACTTTGTCTTTACGCAAATCGACTCCAAAGCTGGAGGAGATGCTGTTCCAATGCGCTGTGTTCAAAATGGACACTATGGCTATATCTACAATCCGTTTAGTGATGGTAAGCATTGGTACCGCAACAACAATGAGGGCAAGACCATGGAGGCAATGAGTGCTGCGGCGAAGACGGATGCCACAATCGCCGCTCGGATTGAGTTGTTTCGTTATCGTGTCCCTGAAGAGTTGTATGACTTGAGGCAGGATCCCGATTGCCTCCACAATCTCATTGACGACACTGATCAGCAATCGACCGTTGCATCGC
>JBDOMS010000071.1:0-2572 GCA_039831735.1 Pirellulales bacterium | reverse complement strand
AGACATCATTCGACGATACTGTCACACCCGCAGTTCCAGCATTCACAATCGCGAGAGATTGAAGGGTTGAACCATCGCTTCCTTCGTGAAATTCGAAACCGGAAGCCCCATCAAAGTTGATAGCTACAACGGGTGTTCCATCAAAGGATGGAGCGGTTGAGCCATCAATAAGGACAGGTTGTGTGATGAGTGGCAGGGATTCTGTCAGGCTTACGCTGCCGGCAACGGTGAAGGCAATCTCATCAGCTCCTGCATTTGCATTTGCCTGGTCGATTGCATCACGGAAAGAGCCGACACCACTGTTATTAAGATTACTGACTGAAAATGTTGCCAGCATTGCTCGAGACTCAAGTGATTCAATGGAAACCACATTAGTTATGGATTGTTTTTTGAGTCGAGACGGAAGAAAGACGGAGATTAACTTTCCAAACAACAACATGATGTTCCCTTCCATTTTTCACCAGCCATGGAAAACTCACTCCATTATTTATGGCTTCGAAATAAACCATTTGCAAACAAAAACAAAGAATATTCCCCAAAAGACAGGAAAGCATGCTTTCAGATGAGAAGAGAAGACCTCGCGGCTGCCTGCCCTTCTGAGTATTGGTTGAGAAAGCCGACGGCGCCTTTTAGTGAGCACACTCTTGCTCTTCATTCCTGAATCAGACACTGACACATGTTCAGTCACGAAAGCAAACAGGGATCAACGCGACTATTTATTTCATTTCAACAGAGTAATGACGATCAGCATCGTTGTCACATGCCATGAAACGAGGCCCTGTTCTGGTCAGGTACTTTATTTTTTGCGAACATGAGGCGTGATGAGGGAATGATCAAAAGAAAGTTTTTTCTATATGGGGGCCCTAGCTATGTCTGATGAGACTCTTCCCGTGGTTCCTCGCTGGTGGTCACTTGACCTCTCGACCGTGACGTTGATCGTCGCAAACCTCGTTCCAATCATTGGTATCCTGCTTTTCGGATGGGATGCCGGGATTATCCTCCTTGTCTATTGGTCGGAGAACCTCGTTGTTGGTGGCTACAACATTTTGAAAATGGTGCTCGCTCAAGGTGTGTCTGGGGCTGGGCAGGCATCAAAGTTGTTTGCGATTCCATTCTTCGCTGTTCACTTTGGTGGTTTTTGTGCCGTTCATGGTGTGTTCGTGTACACAATGGCCCAAGGCATGGATCAGGTTCCAGACATTGATATCTTTCCAAAGGCAGGGCAATGGTGGGGGCCGCTCGTGTTCCTCCAGCTCTTGTTCAATGTCGTATATGGCATCTGGTCAAAGGTTGGGGCAGACATGTTCTGGCCTGTGGTTTCACTGGTGCTCAGTCATGGCGTGTCATTTGTGCAAAACTATCTGTTGCGTGGAGAGTTCCGAAAGACGACCGTCGCACAATTAATGATTGCCCCATACGGCCGTATTGCTGTGATGCACATATCAATCATCGTTGCGGCATTTCCAGTCATGGCGTTAGGCTCACCACTTCCTTTACTTGTCTTACTGATACTGGCCAAAACACTTCTTGATACCTACTTTCATAAAAAGGGGCACCGCTCCCTGATAGGCCTTCAGCCTCGGCGTGATCTCAAGGCATTCTTTCCTCCTCAACAGGACCTCAAAACATGAAGCGTGAGGGGCACACGAATCCTGCCAATACGTGTTTGCAGAAACCAAATCGAATGACCAGAGATAACGAACCAGAGTGACTTCTGAACCAAAAGTCGTATGATGAGGTAGAGAAGATTGTAGTTTCTTAGGGAGAGGGTCTCCCAAAAGAAAGCGTCCTGTGCTTCGATGAGGATCACTCGTTTATGAACGCCTTGGTTCGGACGATTGTCTGGTTGCTGATCGGTATCTTTCTACCGTCGCACGGGAGTTCTGCTGAAATGCCTGACCCACTTGAACTTCTCACTGCAACAATTGATTCCTCAGAAGATGCACACGTTCAGGCATCCCTTCTTCAAGGCATGCTCGCAGGCCTTGAAGGGCGTCGACATGTGGCATGTCCAAAAGGATGGACTGAACTCAGTGCGAAGCTGGCAAAAAGTGACGATGCCCTGGTGCGGAAACGAGCACTCGCATTGTCACAGATTTTTGGGGATGACCGTGCGGTGTCGCGAGCACTTCAGACAATCATGGATGCGAAAGCGTCTGCAGCAGATCGTCGAACGTCCCTTCGCCTTTTGTTGAATCAGCAGAATCAGGAAGCCTCTCAACTCCTTGCGTCACTCATCGAAGATTCCGTGATGATACTCGATGCCATTCGGGGGTATGCCATTGTCCAAAATGATGAGGCTCCTGATGTGTTACTGGAACGCTATCCTCGTATGAACCAAGAGCAGCAACGAGCAGTGATTGAAACACTTGCATCACGGAAGGTCTATGCTGTAGCGCTGCTTGATGCCTTGCGAAGAGAGCAGGTCGCATGCGATGATGTGCCAGCGCAGGTTGCCCGCGCGCTTGATGATATGCTTGGGAAACAATTTACGGATGTCTTTGGGGATGTTCGGGAGATTGCCAAAGACCGGACGCAGCTGCTTGCAAAGTATAAAAAGCTTTGCACTCCA
>JBDOMS010000689.1:0-2573 GCA_039831735.1 Pirellulales bacterium | reverse complement strand
TGACATCCAGTAACGCATTCTTGAGGGCACCTGGCTTCTGCATCTCTGCAAGCACCTTGAGGCTTCGCATGATCGGCAGACCTGCGTCCTGAAGAATGGAGAGTTGTCGCGTAAAGAGAGTAACCTCCTTTACTGGAGCCTTTCCAATCGCAAAGGATCGTCCTGATTTTTTATCGCCACGCTTTGCCGCGGCTTTGGACTTGGCAACCTTGAGCTTGGTGACCATATAGCCCATCTGACGGATCGTGGTCTGGGCCTCATTCTCTGTTGGCGCATCGATTACGTCCCGGATTTCTTTGCCGGTTGTCGCGTCAATAGCTTCAAATTGAAATGTTGGCATGGTTATGCCTCTAGAATGGTTTCACGGATCACTTCATCGGCAGTTGTATTTCCTAAAAACATGTTGGCCATACCCGAATCGCGGAGGGTAATCATCCCAAATTTTCGGGCCAATTCCCGAAGTTCCTCCGTCGAAGCATTACGGGCAACGAGGTCACGAAGTTCATCGTTCATAACCATAAACTCGTACAACCCCAAGCGACCTTTATACCCTGTGCCCTTACAATTCTCACAACCCTTTCCTCGATAAAACTTTTTGCCCTCGACATCGTCACTTGTGAGCTCGAGGTCGGCAAGCAGATCTGCATCCGGTTCAATTTCTTCTTTGCATACACCGCAGATTCGACGAACAAGCCGTTGGGCCATGATAGCTTCGACGGTTGCAGTAATAAGAAAAGGAGGCACGCCCATATCTCGAAGACGCGTTACCGTTGATGGGGCGTCATTGGTGTGGAGTGTTGAAAAAACCATATGGCCAGTCAGCGATGCCTGCACAGCGATTTCAGCCGTTTCAGTATCCCGAATCTCACCAACGAGAATCCGGTCTGGGTCTTGACGAAGAATAGCTCTGAGGGCTGCCGCAAAGGTTACACCGATATCAGTATCGATCGGAACCTGAACAATGCCATCGATATCATATTCAACAGGATCTTCAGTTGTGATGAGCTTTTCTTCAATATCATTGAGTTCGGTTAGGGCTGAATACAGGGTTGTTGTCTTTCCAGAACCGGTGGGACCAGTCACGAGGATAATCCCATTTGGACGATGAATCATTTCACGGAACTTGGTCAGGATCTCTACCTCCATGCCAAGCTTTTCGAGATTGAGTGAGACCACACCTCGGTCAAGTACTCGCATGACAACGCTTTCCCCAAACAATGTTGGAAGCACACTGACGCGAAACTCAACCGGATTGCCTCCGGAAAGCAACTCAATCCGTCCGTCCTGAGGCATCCGTCGTTCTGCAATATCAAGATTCGAGAGCACCTTGATTCTGGTTGTGATTGCAAAAGAAAGATGAGGGGATGGGTCGGGGATTTCTGACAATACACCGTCGGCTTTAATGCGTATCCGAAACTTATCCTCAAATGGCTCAAAGTGAATGTCGCTGGCGTTTTCCTTCACAGCCATCAGCAGCACCATGTTGAGAAGTTTTCTCACAGGCGCACTTTCTGCAAGCGCCTCCGCACCAGCAATATCCATTTTATCGATATCAACATTGGTGGCAGCCTTCAATTCGGCATCGGAGTCAGCCTGCTCGATAAGACCAAGGATGCTGTCTTCATCCTCAAAGTTTTTCTTGATGAACTTTGTAATCTCGGCTTCTGTTGCTACCACAACATGAATATTCATTCCCAGAAGCACTCTGAGTTCATCAGCGATGTGAAGCTTTTGTGGCTCGTAACTGGCGATGGTGAGCGTCTCAGCGTCGACCTTGACTGGAACAATTCGGTACAGTTGGGCCATCGTGTTACTGACCAGTTGAATGACATCAACAGGAATTTTTAGCCCATCCAATGTTATGAACTCGGTGTTCCATTGTTCTGCGAGCGTCTCCCCCAGTTGTTCGTCAGAATAGTAACCCAACTGAAGCCCTATCTGACCAAGCAACTGCCCTTCTCGAGCTTTCTGCTCATCGAGCATATTTTCCAGTTGCTCGTCATCAACGAGACCAAGGTCAAGCAGGATTTGTCCGATTTTTTTGAGTGCCATGAAAACTCACTTATGGAACACGGTGTATTGGATTAGTCATCATCATCGTTGAGCGACTCATAGATTCCCTCTTTCGCATTTTCAATTCGTGCAGCGAGATCAGCTGGGTTGGCACTTTTTGCCAAGACATCTTGTTCTGCAACCTTCTTTTCATTCCACAGCCGGAAAAGATTGTCGTCGAGTAATTGCATGCCAAGTTTTGCACCCGTCTGAATGGCAGAATTAATTCGGAATGTTTTATTTTCTCGAATGAGGTTTCCAATGGCCGATGTGCAGACCAGAATCTCGTAGGCAGCAACACGTCCACCACCAATTTTCGGCAGAAGGGTTTGCGAAACAACACCAATAATGGCTGTCGAAAGCTGTGTTCGGACTTGCTCCTGTTGGTTGGTTGGGAAGGCATCAATAATTCGATTCACGGTTCCCTGAGCACCCGTGGTATGCAGGGTTCCAAACACAACGTGCCCAGTTTCAGCTGCTGAGATAGCGGCTTCAATTGTTTCAAGATCTCGATGCTCACC
>JBDOMS010000399.1:8650-11301 GCA_039831735.1 Pirellulales bacterium | reverse complement strand
AAGTCATTTGCTCCATGAAGTTGAAGCGCTTGATGCTGGTTTAGCTGTGATTCTTGGTGGGCGACTTGTGGCAAGTGGCACCTCAGTCGAGATTCGTGATCTGATTGATTCGTTGCCAACTGAAGTTCGCGTACGCTGCTCACCGCCTCAAAAGTTTGCAGAGAGAGCATGGAGAAGTAATGGTGTGGAGACAGTACGTATCGAGGGTAAAGATACCGTAGTTATTGCGACTCGAGTTCCATCATCCCTTGCTGAAGTTATACAGGAAGCGGCTGTTGATGGTCTTGCTATTTCTGAAGTTAGCCCAGCAGATCGAACCCTTGAGGGTGTTTTTGGGAGGCTCGTGCAACTACATCGCGGGGTTGATGCGTAATGCTTTGGATCCAAAAGCCTGCCTTTACTGGCATCTTATCTGTGTTGGTGTTTCAATTACGCCGTCTCACAACTCTCCCACGGTTGGCGATGGCATTCCTAGGAGTTATTTTTCCAGCTGCAGTTATGTTGGCAGCGGGAAGAGCATCTCGTGGTCAAATTGATCCGGATCTGGCTGTTGTGCTTCTGTATGTGCTCATTCCTGAAGGTATTTGTTTATTGGGCTTACTTGTGACAATGAGCCCTGTTATTTCAGATGAACTTGAGCGGGGTACGTGGGTGCATGTCACGGTTCGGCCGGCTGGTCGTGCGTCCCTTCTGCTGGGAACCTATCTTGCTTCTGTTGTTTGGACAGGAGGAGTGGCCCTGACTGCCTTGGGTGCCTCACTTCTTGTCAGTACGGTATGGAACCCGAAAGAAGTTGCAGTTGTCTTTAGTGGGCTCATTCTGTTGTCATGTATTGGGCGTGCTGCGCTTTTTTCTCTTCCAGCAGTTATTCTTCCGAAGCGGGCCTTGGTAGCCAGTGTAGGCGTTGCTATTGTGGTCGAATATCTTGCTGGTTTACTTCCGGCAGTGGTAAATCAATTAACGATTAGTTTACGAGTAAGAACCTTGCTTGTGGAGTGGATGGATTGGCGAAGGCAGCTTCCTGTTGAGATTCAATTGCTTGTTGATTTGAAGCCTGCATGGGTGCAAGTGTGTGCCATATTTATTCTCTCTGCAGTCTTTCTAGTTGTTGCTCTCTTTATCCTTGAGCGCCGTCAGTTTCCGCCAAGTGAAGAGGTTTGAGCGTGATAGAGGTTATTGGTCTGGTAAAAGATTATCGATCAACTGATGGTACTGTTGTACACGCGGTCGAAGGCATCTCATTTGAAGTTGCTCCCGGGGAAATAGTTGGTTTGTTGGGTGCAAATGGTGCAGGAAAGACAACCACGCTGCGGGTGCTTGCAACGCTCCTCAAGCCTACGTCAGGTATTGCTCGAGTAGGCGGATGTGACGTCACGAAGGATCCTGTTGGGGTGCGTCAACACTTAGGATATGTTTCCGCAACTACCGGTGTTCCTGACAGGTTGACGCCGCGTGAAATATTTACTTCATTTGGAAGGCTTCACGGCCTTGATCATGCCTCTGCCACGAGTCGTGTTCAGTATTTACTCGATGTTCTGGACCTTTCGTCATGTGCTGATCGACCCGCTGGACGGTTGTCATCGGGACAGCGTCAAAGAGTCTCACTTGGTCGTGCATTAGTGCATGATCCTCCAGCACTTGTTCTCGATGAGCCGACAAATGCACTTGATGTGCTTGGTGCTCGTGATTTGCTTTCTATGATTGGTCAGTTGAGAACTGAGGGTCATGCTATTCTGATATCAACGCACCGACTTCATGAGATTGAGCAACGCTGTAATCGGTTTGTCATCATTCACATGGGAAGGATTGTTGCTTCTGGGACCAGAGATGAGCTTGTTGGTGAAAAGGGTGAACTTGAAGATGCCTTTTTTGAGGCTGTGAGCAGGGAGTCACGCTAATGGGTGACGAAAAGCACCTCAAGAGCACGCATGGTCACTGGCAGTCTGCTGGTTGGGTCGCTCGTCGGGAACTTCTGGAGTTTGTGCGTGACCGACGTACGTTAGTCATTACGTTACTGCTCCCAATGATCAGCTATCCAATCTTGGCACTTGCTACCACGTTGGGTTTGCGTAAAGGGGTAATGGAAGCGGAGGCAAGGCTGGCACCGACAAAGGTGGTAGTCGTCGTGTCGGGGCCCGATGCGCATGCATTTATTGATCGCATGCAGAAAATGATCGACACGACGGACCCATCAGATACAGCAATGTGGCCATCTGAAACATCACTGAATGAGACAACCAACGAGTTTGCACAAGAAGCGATGGATACTGGCTCTGCAGATCTGTGGCTCCATGCAAAGCGGGGAATGATGGCTGAACTTGATAAGCAGGGGACAGTTGCAATTACTGTTCGTACCTCTACTATCCAGCCTCCGTCGCAGGCAATGCGCAAGCAGTTTGTCGCACTCATGAAGAGCTTCTCTGAGAAAATACGGAAACAGCGAGTGACAAATGCTGGTTTGCCGGAGACTGTTTTAGAACCAATTGCAATGCGTTTGACCGGAGAGATATCATCTGGGCAATTGCCTCTGAATGAAATCATGAATACTGTTGCGGGCGGTGTACTTGTATTGCTTGCAGTGCTGACAATGACAGGAGCTTTTTACCCAGCAATCGATGCGATTGCTGGAGAAAAAGAGCGAGGGACGATCG
>JBDOMS010000399.1:0-8640 GCA_039831735.1 Pirellulales bacterium | reverse complement strand
CTCCTGATTGCTCCTTGTTCAGCTCAGGAAATAGTGCTTGGAAAGTTTTTGGCAGTCTTTGCGATTACGCTGGTGACGCTTGCTGCAAATGTCATATCAATCGCTGCTACAAGTGCGGTATCTCTCAAAGTGCTCTCTGGTAGTCCTTCGCAGTCGTTAGCATTTGCAACAGCTGGTGGTATTGTTTTGACACTGATTGTGTTTATTGGTCTTGCATCCGTGGGGGCTGCGACATGTCTTGCTGTCACAACTGCAGCGAAAAGTGGAAAGGAGGCCCAAAATACACTTACGCCAGTCATCCTTTTGGTTAGTGCTTTAGCTGGAGCAGCGCTTTTGCCTGGCATGCAAGATAATCGCCTGCTTCCTGCAGTGCCATTTGTCGGGCACGTGTTGGTTTCACAGTCAGCTTTCACAGGAGTTGAAGCGAAAGGCGTAGGCGTCATCGCATGGCCACTTCTTCTTTCTTTGGTTTCTTCTGTGTTTGTTACATGGCTGTTACTGAGGGTAACGGCTGTCATGCTCACTGATGAGGATACCCTTTTTCGTGGTCAAGATTCTGCTGCGTCCGCACTTACTCGACCAAATAGAAGGGCTCGACCAACACTTGTGCAAGGTGCCATACCGCCCATCATGGGTCTAGCATCATTATGGTATGCCCAAGCGTTCATGCCGAAGGATTTACTCATTGCAATACCTGTGACACAGGTTGCAACGGTCCTTCTTCCTCTTGCATTGCTCTTGTGGTGGCAGCGTGTAGATATACGTCAAACATTTTCAGTGTATTGGCCAGGAAGTGGTCATGGACTGAAGGGTAGTGTGGGACTCATTGGAGCAGCACTTCTGGGAGGCGGGACTTTTGTTATTGGCGCAGCTGCTCTCATTGCCTTCGGAGATGAAAGCCTTACGCAACAAGCCCAAGATCTTTCACTGCGAATTGTGCAACTTATTCTTAGTCAAGCATGGTGGATTTCATGGTTTCTTATGGGGGTTGTTCCAGCTGTTTGTGAGGAGTTGTTGTTTCGAGGATGGACGCTTTCTGCCTTCGCAGGCAGTCGAAAGACTTCAGGCCGAGTAGCCATTGCTGTCTTTGCACAGGCATTCTTATTTGCAGTAGCACATGTCTTACCAGAGCGTATGCCCCAAACGTTTATCTTGGGTTTGATTCTCGGCTGGATAACAATCACGACTGGAAGTATTTTGCCTGCCATGATCGGTCATATGGTTCACAATTCTATGCCTCTTGTCATGCTACTGACTTCAGATCACTCGCCGGAAGAATTACTTGCAGCAAGTACCAATGAGATGCTCGCTACAGGTTCTACGAATATTCCCCTGTGGGCAATTATCTCTGCAGTTTTGTGCATTGTGGTTGGAGCTCTTCTTGTGGAGAGCATAGGAAGAAAAAATATGAATAAACTGCTGTCATAGATTGGCAGCATGATTTTCTCTTCGTGTGAGAGTACGGCGGTTTGGTGCTGGTAAATTAAGGGGCTTTACAACAGGGCCACACATCAACGCGCGTGAAAGAATCAGGCATGGTGGTAAATGCCTCTATCGTCAGGAGATGTTTATCCGTCAAGCGGTTGTATCAACTCATACACTTATCGTGTGCGATTTGTGCATTGTAAGTCTCAAAAACACATAAGGTCGTTATGCGAGCGGTTCAGGGAAGCCATACAACGAGAAAGTATGGCGCCGTTAGAAGGGGCGTGAGAGTCGGAGAACAGAGTCTCAAAAAGAAAGCCCAAGAACCTCGATTTCCTGAGGTTATTGATGAAAAGCAGTTCTGAATGAATGATGGCACGTGGTGCGCACAGCGGCCTCTGCAGGGGCCGCTGCGTCTAGCCGGCTCACGTTGATTCACTCTGGTTCGTCCATCACTTCAATGCGTTGACGGCTTCGGATCCCAAGAATAGATTCGTCGGAGATTTCCAAAGAAAAATCAGTATCTCGATTCAAGGAAAGGTTCCGTCCGCCAATGGCTAAAACCCGTAAAAAGAAGTCTCCGGCTAAAAAGTCTCGAGCCAAGAAGTCTCCAGCCAAGAAGTCATCACCACGAAGTGGTGGACGAGCCAAGGCCGGCAGGATGATCTATTACTTTGGCACAATTAAGTGTGATGGTGATGGCTCGATGCGGGAACTTCTTGGTGGCAAAGGCGCTAACCTTGCCCAGATGACATCGATAGGCTTGCCTGTTCCTCCAGGGTTTACCATCACTACCCAAGTGTGTATCGACTACTACAAAAATAAAAGCAAGTTTCCAAAGGGTCTTGAAGATGATGTGAAAAAATATGTGAGGACTCTTGAAAGAGATACAGGCAAAAAGTTTGGTGATCCTAAAAAGCCTCTTCTCGTAAGTGTTCGTAGTGGTGCTCGGGATAGTATGCCCGGCATGATGGACACCATCCTTAATCTGGGACTCAATGATGAAAGTGTAAAGACGCTTGCAGAGGCGACTGGGAATGCGCGATTTGCATACGATTCCTATCGCCGTTTTATTCAAATGTATGGCGATGTTGTTATGGGTGTTCAAAAAGTTCATGAAAATGAGCATGAACCATTTGACGAAGTCATGGACGGCCTCAAGCATCAACTCGGGATAGAGAATGACACGGATCTTGAAGCCGAGCACCTCCGTGAACTTATTCATCGTTATCTCACGCTTATCAAACAACGGACGGGAAAGAGTTTTCCACAAGATCCCTTCAAGCAACTTATGGGTGCAGTAGGTGCGGTCTTTGGGAGTTGGATGAATGAGCGAGCCATTCTGTATCGCCGGAAGTACAAGATTCCGGATGAATGGGGCACGGCAGTGAATGTCCAGAGCATGGTGTTTGGCAACATGGGTGACGATTGTGCGACAGGTGTTGCATTTACTCGAGATCCAGCCACCGGCGAGAATGTTTTTTATGGTGAGTATCTGGTGAACGCACAGGGTGAAGATGTTGTGGCTGGCGTTCGTACTCCGCTTCCAGTGGCTGAGATGAAAACAGATCCGATGTTTTCAAAAACGTATAAGGAACTTGAAAAGGTTCGTTCAACGTTGGAAAAGAAGTTTGGGGATGTGCAGGACTTTGAGTTTACGATTGAGAATCGCAAGCTGTACATGCTTCAGACGAGAAATGGGAAACGTACAGCTCTAGCCTACGTGAAGATTGCCCATGATATGGTGAAGCAAAAACTCATGAAGGCATCTCATGCGATTGTGTCAGCTGATCCAGATGCACTCTCGCAGTTGTTAGCGCCAATTTTCGATCATGCAGCATATGAGTCAGCCAAGAAGAGTGGTCATTTGCTGACGACAGGTCTGCCAGCTGGTCCTGGAGCAGCTACCGGTCAGTTGGTGTTTACTGCAGAAAAGGCTGAGGAGCTTGCTAATAGCGGCGAAAAGGTCGTGCTTGCGCGCGTGGAAACAAGCCCCGAGGATTTGCGTGGCATGATTGCTGCAGAGGGGATTCTTACGAGCCGTGGTGGTGTTTCAAGTCATGCCGCGCTTGTTGCTCGACAAATGGGGAAAGTGTGTGTTGCCGGAGCCGGTGAAATCCAGATCGATTATTCACAGGGAACACTCTCATGTGCTGGTCAAACGCTTCGTGAGGGAGATGCTATTTCCATCAATGGCTCATCAGGTGAGGTGCTTGCTGGAGCTGTTCAGACTGCTGATAGTGAACTCAAGCAGGTCCTTGTCACGAAGACAATGAAGCCAAAAGACTCAAAGGTTTTTCAATACTACGATTTTATTATGAAGTTGGCAGACAAGCATCGCCGGCTGGGTTTGCGTACGAACGCGGATACCCCAGAGCAAGTCCGTCAGGCGATTGCATTTGGTGCTGAGGGTATTGGCCTGACTCGAACGGAGCATATGTTTTTTGAAGGAGACCGCATTGATGCTATGCGCGAAATGATTCTTGCCGAAAGTGAGGAATCACGTCGTGAGGCACTTGCAAAGCTGCTTCCGTTTCAGCGAGAAGACTTTGAGGGAATATTCAGAGCGCTTGAAGGACGGCCAGCAACGATTCGGTTGCTCGACCCACCGCTGCATGAGTTTGTGCCACACGAAGAAAAAGCTCAGGCAGATTTAGCCAATAAGCTTGGACTGCCTGTTGAGAAAGTGAAATCGCGTGTCGCTGCTTTGCATGAGTTCAACCCGATGCTTGGGCACCGTGGCTGTCGGCTTGGAATCAGCTATCCAGAGATTTCTGAGATGCAAGTGCGAGCTATTCTGGAAGCTGCAGTCAAGGTGCAGGCGGATGGAGTGAAGGTCCACCCAGAAATCATGGTGCCTTTAGTTGGGTTTAAAAAAGAACTTGATAATCAAGTAGAGATTGTTCACAGAGTTGCAAAGCAGGTTCAAGAAGAAACCGGGAAGAAGATCAAGTATCTTGTAGGTACGATGATCGAGATTCCTCGTGGAGCACTCACGGCAGATGAAATTGCTGAGACCGCTGAATTCTTCTCATTCGGGACAAATGACTTGACCCAAACAACGCTTGGAATGAGTCGTGATGATATGGGGTCATTCCTCCAAACGTATACGGAAGAAGGAATCTTCAAAGCCAATCCTTTTGCATCTATTGACGTAACAGGTGTTGGTCAACTTATGAAGATTGCAGTTGAAAAAGGTCGAGGTGCACGTAAGAACATCAAGCTTGGGATCTGTGGTGAGCACGGTGGTGAGCCGCATTCCGTCATTTTCTGCCACCATCTTGGCCTTGACTATGTAAGCTGTTCACCGTTTCGAATTCCTGTGGCTAGATTGGCAGCTGCACAGGCAGCTCTCGGCAAAGGTGAGTGATCAAAAGTATTTTCAATATGCGATGTTCAGACAATATCCGTGCGTTCTGTCATGGTAGTGGCAGGAGTATGTCAGTCTTGTTTGGTTGGTGAAACAAGATGACTCATCCACGGTTCGAAGTGGCAGAAGAAAAACGTGATGTGTGTCATAAAGCTTGTTAGGACGGAATGCACAAGTCTTCTCGTATTCGAAGGATGAGGAATGGATCTTTCGTATCAAGCGCAAGCTTTGGCCGCCATCATGGTGTTTGTTGTTGCCTTGTGGGTGACTGAAGCACTGCCGTTGCCGATTTCAGCACTTCTAGGAGTGGCTGCGTGCGTTGTGTCGGGGGTTGCTCCCATGAACGAGGCGTTTCGTGCGTTTTCACAGCCACTCATTTTTTTGTTTATCGGATCATTCATGTTGGCTGAAGCAATTCGGGTGCATGGATTGGATCGACGACTTGCATATGCAGTGCTTGGAATGCGATGGATTCAAGGCCGGCCAACAAGAATCCTAGCGGCAGTAGCATTCGTATCTGCACTCGTCAGCGCATTTATCAGTAACACAGCTACGACTGCAATGATGGTGTCAATCGTTGCTGGCATGCTTGCAGCAATTGAAGAGGCAGATCGCACATCAGAACAACAGCTTTCCCCAGATTTTGCAACAGGTCTTTTTCTTTGTGTCGCGTATGCAGCTTCGATTGGTGGATTAGCCACCCCGATTGGCACACCGCCGAATGTCATTGGGTTGACATTTATACGTCAGGAATTGAATGTTGATATTACATTTTTTGGATGGTGCGCTATTGGCTTTCCGATTGCAGCATCACTTGTGACAGTTGCAGTCATTCTTTTATCACGGTTGTTTCCTGCACATGTTCAACAAGTGAAAGGGCTCGATGCACTTGTTTCAGAAGAGCAAGCCAAGCAGGGGCCTTGGAGCAGAGCACAGAAATCAACGGCGGTAGCTTTTGGGGTGACGGTGACACTCTGGGTTATTCCAGGCGTGATAGCACTTCTTTGTGGCCAAGAGTATTTCTTATACAAATGGTTTAAGCTTCATATACCTGAGGGGCTTGCAGCGTTGTGTGGGGCAATTCTGTTATTTATATTGCCTGGTAATACTCGTGCGGATGGCTCTTGCTTGCGTGTACTGGAATGGCACGAAGCGGCTGGTATCGACTGGGGTGTGATCCTGCTTTACGGCGGAGGTATGGCACTTGGAGAAATGGCTTTTTCAACAGGTCTTGCAGAGTGGATCGGCCTAAATCTGACAGGATGGTTGCCTCCAGGTGGAGGAGTGCCTTTGCTTGCCATGGCTGCCGTTGTCGCTGTGGCCTGTAGCGAGTTCACAAGTAATACGGCGAGTGCAACCATGGTTGTACCAGTGGCAATTGCTTTGGCACGTGCAACGGGTGGTGATCCACTTCTTCCAGCTATTGCAGCTACATTTGCTGCGAGTCTTGGATTCATGATGCCTGTTAGCACACCATGCAATGCCATTGTGTATGGGACAGGGCGGATTTCACTCAGAGCTATGATCCGAGGAGGCGTGATTATCGACGTGATTGGAGCGATTCTTGTCACAGCAGCAGTATTGGTCATGGGTTACTTTCTGACCAATGAGAAGCAACTGCCGGCTCAGAATCCTCCATCGATGACCGCACCGCAATGACCGCAGCGAGGCTGCACAGGTGGTGGGGGGTAAGGTAAATACCCTTCACCGACCCATGTCTGAAAACGAGGAAAATGTGAGGGCATTCGGAGACAATGTTTTCTCGCATAATTTTTCATATGGAGTTGGCCATAAGGGTCTGCATGAAAAACACGCGTGTGAGGGTCGCAGCATGGGTTGCATGATCCATGTACATTGCCGTGCCATGGTGGGCGACGAGTATTCTTGCAGCCACAGGAGCCAGTGACGCCCTCTGTCTCGATTACCATAGATGTGCCATCAGAGACGATGATACGTTCTTGAGCGGATACACTATTACCCAGTGATACTGTCAAGCCAGTCAATAATAATGAGACAAAAATAAAACGGTTGAGACACACAGTTGAGGTGCTCCAGTGAGGAGGGTTCAATTCTCTTTTGCTACCAACATTTAGAATCGTCTAACTGCAAAACCATCGTGAGAGTTTACGCAAGGAGGTTGGGTTGTATGGATCACATCAGTCATACGCTGGTTATCAACACAGTGTGACGTAAAGGATAGTTCACAGAGAGCACATTGAATGACTTTGTCGAGATGCCATTCAATGTGCCGTTCACAATAAAAAAAGAGGACGATTCATTGGTTTGAAAAGCTTCTTCGTCGACAAACTATCTTTTTGATGTATACACTGAATTATTGATCGCTATGGAAAACGCATTGTCAATTACCCTACACAACGACCGTGAAAATCCCATTGTCCTGACTCCACAGCCCGAGCAGCTTATCGCAGAATGCCGGGGCCCAGATGGAGCGTCTGGGTCAGCTGCATCCCAACTAATTGCACAGGCAGTATGTGACAAGAAGTATGGTCCACCTCTTCGGGTATGTGTGGTTCCGGGTGATCGAGTCGCTATTGCCTTGCCAGAGGCCATTCCCCAGAGAGAATTTGTTCTTGATGCCGTACGAGATGTTCTTGAAAAGGCTGGTGTGAACTCGAGTGATATCGTTGTTGTTGATACTCCGCCAGAACAGGATAAAGATGCTGCATACTTGGCTGCTGATGAATCTGGAGAGCCAAATTATCTGTCTCGTGTACTCGTAGATGCGGATGTCGTCATTCTCGTTAGCACATGTCAGCTGGATGCATCACTTGGTGGACGTTCTTTGTCCGGTGAATTGTGGCCGTTTTTTTCACGGCCAGAGAGGCGTGAGCAGTTTGTTCTCGATCTCGCTAAAAAAGGACGAGGTGCACTGGCTCACTGGAACGGCGAGATACAAAAGATTGACTGGAACCTTGGGCTCATCGCAAGTCTGCGGCTAGTCATTGGTTCGAATGAAACGTTGTCGTCAGCAGTTTTTGGCCTGCCGCGTGCGACCTGCAAAATAGCCTACCAGCGTTGTGAAGGGTGGCGTCCTTCTGTCAATCGTAAAGCAGCACTCACAGTAACGTCTGTGAGTTCAAATATGATGACAACTGGATCAAGCCAGTGGGATGCTGTCATTCGAGCCATTGCGGCTGCAGGAAGAGTTACATGTGATGATGGGACGATCTGTCTTGTCGGATCATTGTCAGAGGAGCCGGGTGAGGTTTTGACGCAGTGGCGACAGGGTGCACTCCTAAGGGGTATTGTTCACGAAGCCATTCATTCAAATAACCAGAATCTTATTAAGGATGCTCTTCAGACACGTTTATTGGCAAAGGCCCTCGGTGATAGAAGGCTCGTTATTTTTTCAGATCTGGAGGAGTCACTTGTTGAGGATTTGGAATTTGGATTTGCAGAGTCGCCAGACGATCTTGTTCGCTTAACAGCGAGGGCAGATGAACTGATTGTTCTGCACGAAGGTGATTTGCTGATGCCGCAGATTCCTTAAGGGTTTCATCAGTTGTGTGATTGCAGTTTTTATTTTCGAATCCGATGGTGCAGGCACGATACAGGGAGAGGTCCCCAGTGACGGCAGTCACGGCTACCGGAGGGAAAGTCTCCAAGTACGAATACTTCCTTGGAGCCGATAGCCCATCGGGTCGAATCAGGCTTGAGAGAACGGTGGAAAATATCTCGCCAGATGGCACAACGCTTGAGATGCTTCTCTGTTGATTGAATGTCGAGAGGAGTCGTATTTGTCAATATTCGTACGGCCAACGCTGGTACTGTTTCATGCGCATCTGGAACTTGATCCCATCGCTCATAGATTTGCCAACTACATG
>JBDOMS010000605.1:326-2576 GCA_039831735.1 Pirellulales bacterium | reverse complement strand
CGTGGCAAACGTTACATCCCGCGATACCAGGCGAAAGGCAGTCGGGAGGTCTCTCGCATCTAATCTCACAAGCACGGTATGTGAACCTCTCGAGAGTTGGGTCGTAAAATGATGATCCCCATCGACCGCCTTTCCATCCACCCAAAGAGCTGATTTTTCTGCTCCAGCCGTACTGAATGTCACCTCTTCATCTTTTTCAACTGATACTCTTGTTCTCAGGTACACATGCACAAGCGAAATGTTATGAGGCTGCTTTGTCATGGCAGCTAACTGACTGCCGAAAACCGTTCCATTCACACGAGAAATGAATGGCATCCAACCATCAGAAAGCTGACCCGATACGATTTTGTTTACACCACCTTGTTCAATACGATGCGTTCCAGCCAGCACATCATACACACGAGCTACACCACCTTGACTTGCGTCGTAGTTACCCGGTCTGCCGAGTTGTGTGAGAAAAGAAATAAGATCAACCTGTTCTTGCTGAGTCAACCGTTCAACAAGTCCGTCCGGCATAAGTGACTTACCAGGCTTCTGCAATTCAATATCATCCTGCGACACACGAATTATTTTGTTATTTGCATCACGAAGCACTAATTCACCATCAGTACTTTGAACAACAATCCCTGCTACAACAAGACCGTCTGTCGTAAGAATATTAACGGAGTGGTAGTTTTCCTTGATTTTTGCATTTGGCTTAAAGATTGATTCGATCAGGTAATCGATTGGTGCACTCGTCCCCAAACTTGTCATATCCGGTCCTACTTTTCCGCCAACTCCTCCAATCGCGTGACACTTCATGCACTGTAGATCCTCACGACGATAGATACTTTCACCGCGACCAGGATTGCCTTCATCCCTGACGAGTCGAATCAATTCAGCAGTCCGCTCAGGAGTCAACGCAGGTGCCTTCATGGAACGGTTTGCAAATGGCGTCAATACGGCAATCAACGCCGACTCATTACGCCCCCCTTCTTTTGCTACCATGAGGCCGGTTCGCGCGGCCAACTCCGAAACACCATCACTGGGGAAAAGCTTGGCAAAGACCTTCCCTGCATTTTTTGTTGAAAGCGATCCTCGCCATAAAGCAATTGCCTGCTGATCAGTCTTACATTGAGACAGCGTTTTGAATAACGGTTTTGCAGCAATGTGTGGATCGAAAGTTGCCGCAGCAATGATCGCTCGTGACCGAATCATACGATCTTCTACACCCACAAGCTGCTTAATCGCTTCGGCAGCAGGAGCTCCAATCAACCGAAGTGATTCGATAGCTACTTCACGAATTCGATCAGAACTACCATCCACTGCAAGCTCAGAAAGCTTCTGCACATGATCATCAAGTTTCCAACTCCCAATGAGTTGGATTGTGGCTACCCGAGTGGCTTCATGAGGTGACTCAAGAAACGAGGTGATTGCATTCAGATCTCCAGATGGCTTTTCTTTTCGAATCCGATGTGCATCAAGTAACGCATTCAGTGCCTTTGTTACCGCTGAGGGCTCAAAACCACCCGAAAGGGCTTGATGCAGCAGTATTGTAAGCTCAGGTTTTCCTCCAGCATTACGAACCAAATTGATCCAAGGCCCACTTCCATCTGCCGGCATGGGGCCATGTGATAATTCTTTTGAAAGAAATGCAGCTGCACGAGAAGGCTCGATGGCACCCAGAAAAAAATCAAGCTGCTCTTCCTGGCCTTCAGAATCTGGTTTCCACAAACCTTTCTCTAGTGCTGCCATAAGCGAATCAGTGAGTTCCTCCATTGTCGTCGCAAGCGCAAAGTCAATAAAACGGTCACGAGGATGCTTAAGTGACTGGAGCGCAACAGCCCCTGCCTCAGCTGTTTTCAATTTCCCGAGGCCTCGAATCGCTTCCAACCGCACACGTGGATGCTCATCATGTACTGCTTTCGAGAACAATCCTATTGCTTCGGCAAGGCTCATTGGGAGTGAGACATCAGTCTCAGGGTCAACGAGATCACTTACGACCCGAATGGCAGCAGCCCGAATGCGTGGATCCTTGGCTGCCGCTAATGAAGAAACCTGAGGAAATGAAATCTGATCCAGGCAATGCTGGAGCCATACACCCTGCAACCGGCTGTAATCATCTCCCGCACGTGCTGTCCACGCTTGTACAGCATCGATAGTCTCTTCACCACGCTCCACCAAAACACGTCGAGACTGATTCCGAGTATATCGATCATCCGAGACCAATCTCCTCAACAACTCTCCATTCTCAAGTTTCGTAAGATCTTC
>JBDOMS010000605.1:0-316 GCA_039831735.1 Pirellulales bacterium | reverse complement strand
CCTTTCTTCCAAGTCACACGCCAGATGCGACCATGCCAACGATCACGACGCTCATCACGAAAATCCACTTCGCCATGATTAATGATGGGATTTGACCAATCAGCAATGTAGAGAGCTCCATCCGGCCCTTGCTTGACATCAATGGGGCGAAATGTACTGGCAGATGTCCGAAGTAAATCATCTTCTTGCTTTGTTACGAATCCTGCTCCTTGCTCGGACATACTGAAGCGGGTGACACGGTTGGCCCGAAAGTCACACGTAATGAGCGAACCCTGCCACTCTGGCGGATAACTATCCCCATACACAATCTCCAATG
>JBDOMS010000627.1:0-2578 GCA_039831735.1 Pirellulales bacterium | reverse complement strand
CACATTCACGTACTGGTATTGATATACATCCTGGTGCATCAATAGGGGATCATTTCTTCATAGATCACGGAACTGGAGTGGTCATCGGTGAGACGTGTCAAATTGGCAGTCATGTGAAGATTTATCAGGGAGTGACGCTTGGAGCTGTTTCGTTTCCAACCGATGCGAACGGTCAGCTTGTTCGAGGCGCCAAGAGGCACCCAACAATTGGCGACAGGGTGGTAATCTATGCCAATGCTACTATTCTTGGTGGGGCAACCTGCATTGGCCATGATTCGGTGATTGGCAGTAGTGTATGGTTAACTCGCTCTGTCGATCCCCATACAACGGTGGTGCTTGAGAAGCCAAAACTAAGGATGCGGGGTGAAGTACAAGAGCCGGAGAACAATTACCAGATATAGATGATGTCTGGTTTGTTGCCAAGAACGAGATTACTTTGCTGCTGATCGAATGAGTGCTCTCGCAGAGGCAACAGACTCAAAGCGTTTGGAAATCGCTTCATCACCAGCCGCTTTTATGGCTTGGGCAGCAGCTAGTTCTCGTCGAGCCTCTTCGACATCAATTTCCTCCGAGGCAACCGCCCTCTGAGTAATAATGGTCACAGTATTTTGACCAACCTCAACGAAGCCACCACTTACGAAAACACTTTGGGGCTGATGCGAGGATTGACCTGAATCTTCATTTATTTTTACCGAGCCCACTCCAAGGCGACCGATGAATGGTGCATGACCACGAGCAATCCCTCGAAGACCATCAAATAACGGTACAGTTATAGATTGAGAATGAGTATCCAGAATGGTCATTTCCGGAGTCACAATAACACACCGGACACCCGTTCCAGTTTTGTTGTCAGTCATGAAAAAAATCCTGTGATCTACTGAGGTCAGGTCTTTGCGGCCATTTTTTTGGCTTGTTCTTCAGCCTGTTCGATGGGACCAACATACATGAATGCCTGTTCTGGGAGGTGATCCCATTTTCCATCTGCAATCTCTTCGAAGGAACGAATAGTGTCATCGAGGCTTGTTATTTCCCCCGGTTTGCCTGTGAAAACTTCAGCAACGAGAAATGGTTGTGAAAGGAAACGCTCCATACGACGGGCCCTGTGAACAATCAATTTGTCTTCCTCAGCGAGTTCATCCACACCAAGAATGGCTATGATATCTTGGAGTTCTCGATAACGCTGTAGTGTTCTCTGGACGCGTCGGGCAATTGCATAGTGTCGATCGCCAACATACTGAGGATCCAAAATTCGACTGGATGAAGCAAGGGGATCAACGGCAGGATAGATGCCCTTTTCAGAGATGGATCGCTCGAGATAGAGAAATGCATCGAGATTGCCGAAAGCAGTGGCTGGAGCAGGGTCAGTTGGATCATCGGCGGGAACATATACTGCTTGTACGGATGTAATTGCACCCTTGGATGTAGATGTAATTCTTTCTTGCAATGCTCCCATCTCTGTCGCGAGCGTAGGCTGATACCCTACAGCACTCGGCATTCTGCCAAGCAAGGCACTTACCTCACTGCCAGCTTGAGAGAATCTGAAGATATTATCAACAAAAAGAAGCGTGTCGGCACCTGTCGTATCTCTAAAAAACTCGGCCATTGTGAGTGCCGATAAAGCCACACGAAGACGGGCACCAGGCGGCTCATTCATTTGTCCAAAAACCATACATGTTTGTTCAATAACACTTCTACCGGTATCACCAATCTTTGCTTCTTGCATTTCCAGCCATAAGTCAGTTCCTTCTCGAGTTCGTTCACCAACTCCTGCAAATACTGAGTAACCACCGTGGGCACTTGCAATACGCGCGATAAGTTCTGTGAGGATCACTGTTTTCCCTAGACCTGCACCACCAAACAGACCAGCTTTTCCTCCACGCACAAACGGTGTCAGAAGATCGATTACCTTAATCCCAGTTTCGAAAAGCTCAGTTTTTGTGGATAGCTCTGTCACTGGTGGGGCATCGCGGTGAATAGGCCATTTCTCTTCGGTCTCAACGGCTCCCCGGTTGTCAATTGGTTCACCCAAGAGGTTGAAGACTCGACCAAGAGTGGCTGGACCAACTGGAACAGATACAGGTGATCCTGTATCTGTTACAGTCTCACCGCGGATCAAACCATCAGTGGAGCCAAGTGCAACACAGCGGACTTTTCCTCCTCCGAGATGCTGTTGTACTTCCCCAACAAGATGAAGTGAGATCCCCTTCTCTTCGGAGTCAACGCGAACTGCATTGTAAATATCTGGAATGGAACCTTCTGGGAATTCTACATCAAACGTAGAGCCAATGACCTGAGTCACTTTACCGATTTTGCTTTTGGGGGCTGTTGCCGTCGCCATCTCAATGTCCTTCTTGAAAAGTAATTTACAGGGGTATGAGTTGTTTATTTCTTGAGGGCCTCTACGCCACCAAGGATTTCCATGATTTCGCCAGTGATTTGTGATTGGCGTGCACGGTTGTACTGTCGAGAAAGATGCTTTATCAGTCCACTTGCATTTTCTGTTGCCGCTTTCATGGCTACCATCCGAGCAACCTGTTCGCTTACAGCAGCATCAAGAAAGCACTTAAAAAGACGGGCA
>JBDOMS010000603.1:0-2580 GCA_039831735.1 Pirellulales bacterium | reverse complement strand
CAGCAATTTCAATGGCCGCAGCGCCTGCAGATGCCGGCACCGTCGGAGCTTGACCCGTCCGTATACTCTTGAGGAAATCCTCATGCTCACAGGCAATCGCATTTGCTTCTGCCGCTGTCTCCGTACAGGTCGGTAAAATTTCTGAAAAAAAAGATTCTTTCATGGCGTGTCGCTGCTCTGCTGGAACATCACTTGCCACGAAGCTACCGTCCCGAACACCAGACGATGGAGCCATAGTCGTCACGGTTTTTTCATTGAAGTCGACATCAACAAGACTATCTGTCGATGCAAGCGAAAATGAGCGACGCAATACAGGATGTATCCGTGAAGCAAATAAGTCGGCGATGATTCCCGAAGAGAATGACAATCGTGCCCGAACCAAATCTTCGTGACCTCCTGTTGCCACAAGCCCCTGTGCTTCAATTCCCTCCAATCGTCCTGGCTCAAGAGAAAGAACAAGGTCAATATCATGAATCATTAGGTCAAGAACAACACCAACATCCATCGAACGAAATGTAAACGGTGCCTGACGGTGCGACTGAACAGCAACAAGTTTTCCAACCCGCCCCATCGCCAACGTCCATGCGGGATTGAATCGTTCCACATGCCCCACAGCCACAGTCCGACCATATCGTCGAGCCGCAATCACAATAGCTCTCGCATCTTCAACAGTCGACGCCAAGGGTTTTTCAACAAGCAAGTCCATGCCGCTCTTCAGCAGAGGAAGCGAAATTGGTGCATGCAGGCCTGTTGGTGCCGCTACGATCGCAGCCTCGGCCTTTCCAATAAGATCCTCCGGCTTCCCAAAACCTTCACAACAAAGTGAGCTGGCAAGTGCATCTCGCGGGCCCTCACAAGGATCAACGACCCCCACCAACTCAACATCGGACCGTGACGAAAGCAGTCGCGCATGTATTGCACCCAAATGACCACACCCAACCACTCCGACTCGAATACGGCTCATGCTGCCCTCCGTTGCTCACGACCTCTCCCATGCCATCCACTTTGCTGACGGCTAACAAAATCAAGAAGACACACTACATCCGGCAGGAGCATCTCCTGAGACGCAAGCACTTCTCTTGCTGAATCAACGCCAACTTTTGCCCGAAAAAGCAATCGATAGGATTCACCGATCGCGCCAATCACCATTTGTGAAAAACCGCCTCGCTGCAACCCAACGCTATTGATACACCGAGGCCAAGCCGGCATACCTTCGGACAGCATGAAAGGAGGCACATCATGAAGCACACGACTTAAGCCTGCCACAAATGACCAACTTCCAATGGTGACCCAATGGTGCACCGCCACGCCCCCAGACAGCGACGCATGGGAATGCACCCTCACATGCCCACCGAGCAATACTCCGTTTGCAAGCACAACATGATCACCAATGACACAATCATGCGCCACGTGACATGCGGCCATCAGATAATTCCCGTTTCCTATCACGGTGTCCCCAGACTCTTTATCCGTACCACGACTGACTGTCACGTGCTCTCGGATAACATTCCGATCACCCACAACCACACGAGATGCGCTTCCGGCATACCTAACATCCTGCGGATCACCGCCGACAACAGCGTAAGGATACACCCTATTTCCTGCACCAAGGGAAACGCTTCCCGCAAGCGTCACATTGTTTGCCAGTATGGTCCCGGCACCTATCACAGCCTGTCCTGACACAACACAAAATGGACCAATAACTACACCCTCAGCCAAACCTGCCCCTTTTTCAACAACTGCCGTTGGATGAACACTTACCATCACTGCTCGCCACCCCCAACGCCCGAGAAACCCACGCTGCCATATTCATCAGCAAGTAAACGTGCCGCCAATTCGGCATTTAGTTTGTGGCCACTGCGACAGGCCCGCACAGATGCGTAGATGGGACGGCCAACAAGCGATAAATCACCAACAACATCAAGCACCTTATGACGCACGCACTCATTGTCCCAACGCAATGTATTTCCGATTGGGCCAGAGGGGCCAAAAACAAGAAGATCTCGATGCCCTACCGATAACCCACGACCAGTAGCCTGCAGACGGTCCGCCTCCTCAACCGGAAGAAACGTACGGGCCGATGACAACTGCTCTCGGTACGACTCAGGCGTGACATCGACACGCATACTTTGCCTGCCGATTGCAACGTGCCCGTAGTCAAGCTCATACTCAACCGATAGACCTGGAAATTGCGGAGGCCCAACCTCCACCCAACTCGTGTCGTCACCAAGACGCACAACTCGTGACACCACAAGCGGCACGACAGGGGCCCCCAACTCCTCAAGGCCCACCTCGTCAATCGCATCAACAAACGCACGAGAAGATCCATCAAGACCCGGCAACTCCTCAGCAGTCACATGCACCTCACAACAATCAACATTAAGTCCAGCAAGCGCACTTAATACATGCTCTACCATCTGAACGCCGACTCCCGCAACGGACAGATTTGTCCGCGTCACTGCATCGACCCGACACTCCACAGAGGCTGGTATTCGGACAGGAACCGCGAGATCATCCCGAACAAACACAATACCTGAACCAACCGATGACGGCCGCAACTCAACCCGATTTGGACGACCA
>JBDOMS010000562.1:0-2584 GCA_039831735.1 Pirellulales bacterium | reverse complement strand
AAGATGCTGGACCAGGTAGGAAGTTCGCTGGATGGTGTTGTTATCAGCACACCTGATCACACGCACTTTCATCCAGCCTATGCGGCTATGCAGATGGGACTACATGTCTATCTGGAAAAGCCGCTGGCGCACAATGTCTGGGAAACCCGCATGCTGACAGACTACGCAGCGAAGCATAACTTGGCTACGCAACTGGGTTGTCAACGCCATGCAATGCCCAACATGGCCCGAGTTGTCGAACTGATTACAGCTGGTGCTGTTGGCAAGGTATCACAGGTTTATTGCTGGAAAACAGGTAGTCGCGGTATGCCTGAGTTGCCAACGGATCATCCACCGATTCCAACGACAGTGGATTACGATTTGTGGGTCGGCCCTGTAAAGAATGCACGTCGGTATCACCCATCAATCTGTCCTTATGGCTGGCGATTCTGGTGGCAGTTTGGCAGTGGTGAAACTGGCAACTGGGGATGTCATATTTTGGATATCCCATACTGGGCGCTGGGACTTGGCCATGTGGACCGGGTGCAGGCATCGGGGCCTCCTGCTGACGCAGAGCGAAGTCCGAAAGCCATGCACTGTGAGTTCAATTTCCCAACAAGCAATCAAGGAGGTCCGATCAGGATGTACTGGGATCACGGTGATCCGACAACACAACTTAAAAATCTGACAGGGATAAGCAGCCTTAATCTCAAAGGGATGAACACGTGCTTCATTGGTAACAAGGGTTCACTCTTGGCTGGTTTTGACCGGTATCAATTGCTTCCTGAAGATCAATACAAGGAGTACAACGTCCCTGAGCATACGATTCCAAAATCCCCGGGATTTCATCAGGAATGGGTTCGTGCCTGTAAAGGCAAAGCGCCAGCGACGTGTAACTTTGACTATTCTGGTCCGATGTCAGAAACAGTGCTGCTGGGCAACGTCGCGTATCGAACTGGTGACTTCACTTGGGACCATAGAGAGCTTTCCACTGGTGAAAACACTCAAGCACAGTCGTTGATTCGTGAAGAGTATCGAACCGGCTGGAATGTTTGAATGAAGCCTCGTGTCGTCTTGAAATCAACCACCTAATAATTCTCATTCTGGTGAATCTTGCATGTTTTCCTTGCAACGACTGCTCGCAACGTTGATTCTTGTCAATACCTTCACCACTGTCACTTCAGCAAAAAGTCCAAATTTCATCGTAATTGTCACAGATGATCAGAGTTGGGTTGGCTCTTCTGTCGAGATGAAGCCGGGCGATGCACGGACTCGCAGTGACTTCTATCTGACACCACATATAGAGCGGATCGCACGAATGGGTATGCGTTTTACCCAGGGCTATGCACCGGCTGCATCATGTTGTCCGACACGACGTGCACTCCAAACGGGACAATGCCCAGCACGGCATGAGTATAACGCAGACCGCCGAGGCTGGACGGAAACATACAGCGACCAACTTAATATCCCAAGGATGCTCAAGGAAGCGAACACAGACTATGTGACAGCTCACTTTGGCAAATGGGATCATCGCTATGACGAGATCACGCCACACCAGCAGGGGTACGATTTTTCTGATGGCTATACCGGTAATGGAACAGGCGGAAGCAAAGGCAGCGGTGGGCCGGCAGCCACACCAGATCCAAAGCGAATCAATACCATTACTGATAACGCGTTGCACTTTATCAATCGCAATCATTTCCAAAAGAAGCCCTTCTATCTTCAGATTTCTCATTACGCGGTGCACTTGGATATCTTCTATAACCAAAGCACGCTTGAAGCCTTTCGCAAACGCACTCCTGGCCAGAAGCACACCATGCCAGAGTTTGCTGCGATGACGAGCGATTTAGATGCCGGGATTGGACGGATCTTGGATAAACTCGAATCGCTTGAAATGCTCACAAATACATGGCTCATTTTCATGTCAGACAATGGTGGTCGAAACGATATTCCGAAAGCACCCGTTGCCTACGAGCATCTCAATGCACCCCTTCGTGATGGAAAGCATTCATTTTATGAGGGTGGCATTCGAGTCCCATTTTTTGTGATTGGACCTGATGTCAAACCTGGTTCAGTCAGTACAGTCCCAGTCAGTGGTGTCGATATCCTCCCAACACTTGCTGACCTGGCAGGCTATCCCAATGACCTACCACATACTATTGATGGTGGTTCATTTCACAACGTTGCCAGGGGCGTGGGTGATGGAACGGTTTCACGAAGACATCCTTTTCTCGTCTTTCATCAAGGAGTCGATCGTGCTGTGGTATCAGCCATTCGTCTTGGAAATTTCAAATTGGTGAAAACCTGGGCTGAAGACCGCCTCGAACTCTTTGATCTCGATCGTGATATCAGTGAAGCCAACGATCTTTCAGAAACAATGGCATCAAAGACAGAGGAACTGCATAACGTATTGCTTCAGTATCTCACGGATGTACGTGCCGACACGCAGCCTCGCAGGAAAAAGAAAAAGTAATTGCTCGGATGGCTGAAGGCACGGAGTGCTTGCTGTATGCCGGCCAAGCAGGTGCTTTTCGTTGCAGTGAAGGTGACTAACTCACCAGTTGCCACCCTGCTGCCACGGGATCAAAACCAGCAGGCAGGATCG
>JBDOMS010000561.1:0-2588 GCA_039831735.1 Pirellulales bacterium | reverse complement strand
CCTCTGAAGGCGTTTCTGCCACTGCAAGCACACGAGTGGATGGCCCCAAAGAAACTTTTGGCAGACTTGAAAAGACTTCTAAACCATTGAATGAATCTTTTTTCCTATGATGACTTAACCAAGAGGCCCGCCCCGCTCGAGCCCCAGAAGCAACTACCCGAAAAACCTTTGATGTCTTTGATAAAGGCTTCTTGTCCACTGACAGCAATGGCATTGCAGGCAACCAACTTTCAAGACCCACATCTGATTTAGACCATCTTCTTCCGGGCAACCAGGCAACACCGACTCCGTATTGAGACACAGCCTTCTGCAGTGACGCCCAGGCGATAGCATCTTCTTTTGCAGACGCTACTGCTACATCACCAATTACCACAACATCATATTCATTCCATTTACTCACCGTCGTTGGCAGTTCATATTTTGTTCGTAGATCATTGGTCTCTCGAGCAGCAAGCAAACACGATGTAAGCTCGTATCGATTGTCATTACGAAGGAGTTGCTTGAGATACCGAAACTCAAAACTAGGAGTATGATCGACAAGCAACACCCGAATCGGACTCCTCGTAATTATCAAAGGAGCAGAACCTACATGCCGACCAATCTTGTCGGTTCCTGCAGTGACTTCAACGCCATGAGATAACACTTGAGAACCATTGACTGGACTCGAGAACTCAACTTCTGGCACATCTTTTGATGTAAAAAAGAGACTATTTGTACCTACATAGTCATACCCATTAGCAGTAGGTAATGCATTCACATCGATTGCACTCTTTTTGGCACCAATCTGCACGGTGAGAGGGTTTGTTTTCTTCGACGATGCAATTCCTTCACAAGACATCTCCATGGAATCATTGAGATGATATACCCGAGGGACATGAAGCAATGAAAAACGAAAGCCTGTTGGCAGTCGTTCTTCTGACGTTGAATCTTCCCCGATTGGCACAGCAACTAGAGGAACATTTTGCTCAAAAGCCAATTGTGCAGCTGAAGCCCATGAAAGCCCTCCTGTAATGGCACCATCACTCACAACAATAACTGATGCAGGCTTTTTATCTTTTTTTTGACTGATTATTTCATATACGGCATCTCCTAGTCGGCTACCATTTGCCAAAGGGCTCGTCACTGACAGATTTTGAAGTTCGGCTGCTGTGATCTCCTCTGGATATACTCCAAGCAATCGGACCGTATCTGAAGCCAAGTAGATCGAGACGGGTCGGTAACGAGAAAGCTTATCGAGAACAGAGAGTTCTTTTTTTTGATTAGTAAGCGCATTGACACCTGCCATAAGACGAGAATGCTCGACAGCCATACTTCCTGAAGTTGCATCTGCTCCTCTGACCTTCGTTGCCATACTCGGTGAGACATCGATGATCACCGCGATCGGTGACTCGCTAACTCTTTCAATATCTTTCGCTGGCACATCTTTCCATGCAAAAAACATGACTCCAAGCAAAACAGACATTGCAACGCGCAATGAAATCACTGCCTTACCCAGTGTTTCGTTCCCAAAGAAACGCTGGCTATGCGATAACGCAAGTTCTAAAAGGAAAAAAAGGAAGCTGATGACGAGTACAACACGTGACAGCGGGACAACAGTCCTCACACGATCTCTTGTCCCTGTTGAACCGGCTTCATCTGCTACAGGCTTCAACCATCTTGCAACAAGTCCATCCATCATGGGCAAAAAAGAGGGCCAGACAACAAGGTCACTCCAGCCGTCATCAAAAGACTTTTCTCCAGACAACTCAAGTGGGATAGCTGATACCACAACGCGTCCACGCCCAACCTTTGATTCCATAATGAGCGGACGGCGGGTTTGAGACGTTACAAGTAGCGTTGATATGTGACTGCTTTCTTCCACCGTCTCAAGTTGCACCAGCTTCCACACCTGGGGGCCACCTATGGGTGACATGAAATCGAATTGGTCATCTGCCACACCAGATCCCTTCTCGATGGACTCATGAGCAAGCGGGACGCTTCCTGCCATCCTAATGCCCGCCATGTTTTCAAGCCACGCAGTTACACGTGATTGAGAGGCAGACAACAGTGATTTATTTCCCAAGCAAACCAATAGAGACGCACCGCGACGAACCTTCTCAGTGAGCCTTTGCATATCTTCTGCCCGTGGAATAAGGCCGTCGCTCAGAATGATGAGTTGTTTTCGGCTTGTATATTTCCCCGATGCATCAATCGCTACCACCTCCGGAAATGGCATTGATTGAGGACGTGCCTGGGCAAGTGACTGGAGCGCCTTGAGAATCCCCAGATGCGGTACATCCATTCCTCCAGAACGACAAACAACTTCAATACGTTGCTCTGACTCAGGAAAATGAAGAATGTTGATAAATGAAGGAACATCGCTCGTAGCATATGGTCGCGTAGCAGCCAGAACGATACTCACCACCAGAAGAACACGAAGGAGCGTCAAAAGGATTGGAACACCTTTGTGACTCATCCACGCCGCACGTGCAGCTCGCTGCACCAGATTGATGGCTCCCCAACCGACGGGCCTTGTACGTCGTGTGAAGAGCCACGAAAGAATGACTGGTATGAAAGCTGCGAAAAGCCAAAGCAACATTGCTGGCCAA
>JBDOMS010000253.1:0-11393 GCA_039831735.1 Pirellulales bacterium | reverse complement strand
CCTGTTGGCTGGTAAGGGTCTTCACGTAACGGTTGTTTCTCGCTCGAAGGGACGTGCAGCAGCTTGCTGCGCGGGAATCAAAGCACACCAGCCTGATGCAGTCGTGACACCAGCCGCAGCCGAAGTCGTTGAGACGGTTTTAGGTTCAGCGCACATAATCGTTGCGGCAGGTGGCCCAGGAGTTGAACTACTCTCAGCTGAGCAGTTTTGTCGTGCCAGTGAATGTCGTGTATGCATCGATCTCAATGCAGTGCCACCAGCAGGCGTTGTTGGCATCCAGCCAACTGACAAGGCAAGGGATGTCAATGGTGTGATTGTCTACGGAGCGCTTGGCATTGGTGGCACAAAAATGAAGATTCATCGTGAGGGGATTTCACGGCTTTTCAGTAGCAATGATCAATGGCTTGATGCTGAAGAACTCCTTCTCATTGGTGAACAGCTCAGTCATTCGGGCTGACTGCCTTACGGAGAAGCCCCAAGGCCTGCTCTGTTGAACTCAGAGTCGGGAAAACAAAGGAGGAGATCTGATGGGACGGTTCCAAGGATCCCGGGCGGTATTATCAGGCCTTGATGTTAGAACAGCTTTGGTGCTGATGATGTCAAACGAGACAATATGAATCTCATCAGCCAAGGCGTATGTTGGGCAGCAAATACGAAAGCTTTGGCTTGCCATCCCGGAATAACCTCGTAGTAACGACGTTCTAGCGCCTTGAGTATTGTCTGGCATGTAGACTCTAAAGAAAGTGGTTTCCCTTTTGACCATACAGGACGTTCACCAATCTCAAGCGCATCCCAAAACTCTGTTTCGATTGGTCCGAGGGTTGCCAGAAGAACATCGATGCCTTGTTCTTGAAGTTCGTGACGCAAGCTTCCGGCTAATGAAATAACACCAGCTTTCGCTGCACAGTAGGCGGAGTGGAGTGGAAGAGGGCAATATCCAAGGATCGAACCTATGAGTACGATGGCAGGATCATTCCCCTTCTTGAGATGCGGAAGAGCGACACGCACAACTTCTGCGCACGACACAAGGTCTAGATTCACAATCGAGTGAAATACGTTAGCTGGCATCGTCTCAAGAGAACCAATTGCACCGCAGCCCGCTGCAGGAATAACAAGATCCAGTCCTCCGAGTCGATCTATTACATATGGAATAAGTTTTTCTCGAAAGTCAGGATCCGTAATATCACCAGCCTTGTAAAAATAAGTATCTCTCTCAGCCTCTCCATGGTCTGTTGATCTTTGATAGAGAGTTGAGAGTCGTTCCTCTCGTCTGGCCGTTGTCACGACACGTGCGCCTCGTGCGAGGAGTTCTTGTGCCAGCGAACGCCCGAGTCCAGAAGAACCACCCGTCACAAGGACACGTTTATTGAGGAAAAGACGTTGACGCTTCATGGCTGTTGCCGGGGCTGAGGTATACCATGTACCGAGAGAGGTTTATGCATTGAGGCGTGCTGTGTTACGACGGCTTCATGAGAATTGATTCGGCCGAGGACGGATGCCGGTAGACGGCAGTGTACGACAACTTTGTCTTCGGTAAATTGACGTGAAAGAACTTCACCGTGAGCTGCCAGCCACGCAAGCAGCCGTCCGTTACTGGAATCAGTTTCAACGTCGACATCATTGAATTGACGACTGAGACACTCACTTACTGTCTGAGCAAGTGTTGTGAGTCCTCGGCCAGTACGAGCAGACACGCTGATTGCATGAGGATATCGTCTCTCTACATTTCGACGTGTAATTGGGTCATCAAGGGCATCAATTTTATTGAGTACGAGAAGAGTGTCTTTTTCGTCAATATGGAGCTCCTCTAAGACGGAGCAAACCGAATTGATCTGCGCATCGACAAGTGGACTTGAGGCGTCGGCTACGTGTAGCAAGAGATCAGCCTGACGTGTTTCTTCAAGCGTTGCCCGAAAACTTGCAATCAGATGATGGGGAAGATCACGTATGAAACCTACGGTATCACTGATGAGAACAGGCCCCCATCCAGGAAGTCGCCACCTTCTTGTTCGTGTGTCGAGTGTTGCAAAAAGTTTGTCTTCAGCAAGTACTCCGGCGTGTGTCAGTGTATTGAGGAGTGTACTTTTTCCAGCATTCGTGTATCCCACAAGAGAAATCGTAAGTCGTTCATGGCGGGCGGCAACTTGCCGTTCACGACGAGAGTGGATGGTAATAAGTTCCTGTTTGAGATCATGAATCCGTCTCTCAACAAGTCGGCGGTCGACTTCGAGTTGTTTTTCACCGGGGCCACGCATGCCGATTCCCATTTTGAGTCGAGACAAATGTGTCCACATTCGCTTCAGTCGAGGTAATGAGTATTCCAATTGTGCCAATTCGACCGCGAGACGAGACTCGTAGGTGCGGGCTCGAGCAGCGAAGATGTCGAGGATTACTTCTGAACGATCCAACACCTTGACCTGAAGTGCATGTTCAAGATTTCGAGTTTGAGCCGGTGAAAGATCATTGTCGAAAATCACAACATCAGCATCATGATGTTGAATCATCACTGATAATTCTTGAACCTTGCCCTTGCCGAGATAAGTAGTTTGATCTGGTGAAGCTCGACGTTGCACAAGTCCAGCTTCCACGACGGCACCAGCAGTCTCTGCCAGACCAGTAAGCTCACCCAAAGCATCATCCGTATGTCTTGTGCCGTCCAATAAAACTCCCACGAGGATTGCTTTTTCGTTTTGGACTCCGGAACTACGGTTTCGTTCTGTCACGTACGAGCCCCCTCATCTTCCTTGCTATAAACACCGGCATTCACGCCTTCTCGCATATGGCAGCAACTTTGCCAGCGGCGCGTATCAAGTAGCCCATCCGCTACCGCATCTTTAACCGCACAGCCAGTTTCATGGCTATGTGTACAATCTGGGAACCGACAGTTGTTGGCAAAAGGACGAAGGTCACGAAAAGCTGCAGGAACTTCAGCTTGAATGATGTCCCAGAGTTGGAACTGCCGAACTCCTGGTGTGTCAACAAACATCCCGTTGAAGGTGTGAGGAATCAGGCGAGCCGTTGTTGTCGTGTGACGTCCTTTTTCATTGTCGCGACTTACCTCTGCAACTCGAAGTTGACACGTGGAGTCAAGAGCATTGAGAACAGATGATTTCCCAACGCCACTTTGTCCGACAACAGCTGTGATGGCACCGGGAAGCTCACTTCGAAGTCTATCAATACCGAGACCAGTTTGTGCTGAACAAAGGACAACCGGATAACCCATTCTGGCGTATACACCAGCAAAAGGAATAAGCTGAGAACGGTCAATCAGATCACTTTTATTGATGCATACGATTGGCTGGATGCCACTTGATTCGGCTGCAATCAACAAACGATCGATAAGAGCTGGTTTGATACTTGGAAATGCAGCGCTTGTGATGATGAATACTTTGTCAACATTGGCAACGATAACATGCCGTCTGCCGCGGCTTGAACGGCAGATCGCTGTTTTACGTGGTTGAATCGAATGAATCACTGCCTCATCGCCGGTTCCAATAACATGAACACGATCTCCAGTAACAACCGGATGTCTTTCATCCGTTGACATTGTTCTCAATAGTCGGCGCGTGGTGCATCGCACAATAGAGCCGTCAGACCGAAGCACAGAGCTTTCTAAACCATGGACGTGAAGCACCTGCCCTTCCCATTCACCTCCGGCGAGTACTGGATGAGAGTCGTCAGGTGCATCGAGCATAATGGTGCGTCGACGAGTAAGTTCACCTTTTCCAGAAATTCGCTCACTCGATGGAAGGTCAGATCCCCCGTCGGAGGAGCCAAGAGATCGCGTGATATTTTGTTGGCGTCGCCGACTTGATCGATTTTTTCGAAAGTCAACACGACGTTTTTCACGACGGCCACGACTGTCAGATTTAAGGAGAGGGCGTCTTCTTGAAAAAAACGACATGAGTACAAGTCCACGAACCGTTAGGAGAAAATGTGCTTAGCGTCCATGGCGGTGTCTCCCTCTTCTCGATTTCGATTCGAGTCCAGCACTTTCCAAAAGTGACTTTCCAAAGATATCTTTTCGATCTGACATTTCCAAAGCTGTTTGAACGGCGCCAAGGCTCGTTGGCTCATAACGTATTTGAAAGACATGCCGTGCGATGGATAACTTGTCCTCGGGAATGAGCCGTTGTTTTTTTACTCTTTCTCCATTTACTTTTGTACCATTTCGGCTGTTGAGGTCATGGACATACCAGTAACCTTCAATAAGTTCTAATTCACAGTGGTTGCCAGAGACATTTGGAAAACGAAGGACAATGTCAGAACTTTCCCGTCTTCCTACAAGAAGGATGACTTTGAGAAGGGGGATTGGATCCCCGCCGCCGACAGGGTGAAGTTCACCATACATAAAAATGAGTACAAGTGGGAGTTCACAACAATGCTATACAGAATACCAACTGCAAGCATAGTATCGATTTAAAAACTTCTTTTTTTGAACAAAACCCAGCTTTTTCACTGTACAATGATGGTGATAATTGTCGCGATACGTAGTGCTGGAGTGGATTGGACGATTGTCGGTAGAGTGGTGTTTATCGCCGGTCTACGGGAGGAAAGTCCGGGCTCCATAGGACATGATGGTGGGTAATGCCCACCGGCCGAGAGGTCAGGGAAAGTGCAACAGAAAACAAACCGCCAGGAGGGAGACCTGCTGGTAAGGGTGAAACGGCGAGGTAAGAGCTCACCAGCAAGTCGGGCGACCGGCTTGGCTTGGCAAACCCCATCAGGAGCAAGGCTAAGCAGAAAGGATATCGTCACAATGGGCGATGCGCGGCGGTCCGCCACGTTTGACTTTCGGGTAGGCTGCTTGAAGCGGCGAGCAATCGTCGCTCTAGATAAATAATCGTCACTGAACGGGTCAACCGTTCAGGTACAGAACCCGGCTTATAGATCCACTTCAGTGCTACTTTCGTGGTTTCGTGGCCATCCGTGGCCGTCGAAACCGTGCCGGACTTATGCCGGAACATGGCGTCACATCCATATGACTGAGAAAGAAGCGGTTTTTTACTGTGCACGCATGAGGAGACTAGTTTGACGGTGAATGGGAAAGGTTTTCGCGTTCCTGCTCATCAATCAGTTTCATGAGTTTTGAGATGCACAGCGTGTTGATACTTACTCGCATCTGCTCAGCTTCAACCTTGAGTGTTTCATGAAGCGATTTCGGCATTCGCACCGTTACTACCCGCTGAGATTCTCGAGCGGCGGGTGACTCTCTTTGTTTCGATCTCAAATGCTCAAGCATTTCACGTATTCGGGCATATTCTGGCGAGCACTCAAACCGAACCAAGTCGTCGGGGTGTACGAATGTCCGCCTGACAATGCCCTCGACCCCCAGAACTTCACGGAAAAAGACGACCCATTCTGGGTCCATGCTGTAGAGTCGCTCCGCTACATCCAAAACTGTTGTGGAGGCCAGTTGCTGTGCTCCAGCGGGGAACGTCTTTGTTGCCATATTTCTCAAGTTGCCCTAGCCGGGCATCTCCTTATTCAAGTGCATCGTCAGGTTTTTCTTTTGTTGGGGGCAGAAAATTTGCCCGTATGTCAAACACTATGGCGGTGAAGTCAAGTCGAAGCAGCAAGTGCTTTCATTGCAATGACTTAGGGCCGATTGAAGTCGCCCGACCTATTTCCGGGCAGTCGTGCCCTGTATTTGTGCAGGCCTGGTTGTGCACAAAAAGCAGGCAGTGGGCGGGTTTCTCATCCTGCTAGGTGTCCCATTCTCGTTCCGCTATTTTTCGTGGCTAAACGTTTCTGAGACGGTGTGGCTAAGGTGCCGAGCGACTGCTTCAGTGATTGGTGCTCCAGTTGCCCGTTCAAGCCCGCGCCACCCTGGTACGCCATTGACCTCAAGAACAACAACGCCCCCATCTTTTGATGGGAGCAGGTCAACACCCGCTATCTCACTTCCTACCGCGTCAGCGGCCTTTCTCGCGTAGTCGATCCATTCTTGTGGCGGGGAAAATGCTTCGGCAGATCCCCCGCAGGCGAGATTCGTTCTCCATTCGCCAGGCGCTGCCCTTCTTCGCATCGCAAAAGTATGGGGGCCTGCCAGCATGATTCTGACATCCCACCCCTCGTGAGAAATATACTCCTGCATCAAAAAAATGCCTGCCTTGGGATCGTGTGCAACAGCATTGCGGCAGAGTTCCTGAACATCATGCACTGATGTGAGTCTCTTGAGGCCTCGTCCTTGGGATCCAAATAATGGTTTGATCAGGCAATCTCCATCGAATTGTTCCCAGGCATGTTGAACTGCGTCAATCCCCTGCACCACTCGTGTCATCGGCACGCGAAGCCCATGCTTTTTCAAATGGCATAACGACAAATGTTTATCAATCGAGATTTCTAAAGACTGCGGGGTGTTGATCACAATCTTGCCGTGGTCAACAAAGCGACTGAGAAGGTTCATGCGAAAAATGACTTCTTCGAGTCGGTAAGCTGGATCCATACCTGCGGGCATGCTCCGAACAATTATAAGTTCAGCATCATTAATGACAGGCGGTCCGAAATCCTCTGAAGAGGAGCAAAGGGGGCCAATACTTGTGGAAAGATGAAGCCATGAAACAACCGCAACGCGTTGCCCTTGTTTTTTCAAGGCACGTGTAAGGCATGTCACATGCCATCCCGTTGTCTCACCTAAAATCACAACCTGATGATTGCTCACTCAACTTCTCCATGCGAGTATCAATCGATTGTTGAAAATGATTTTTCAACAATCGATGGTGCAAGTTCTCCAAAGCGGTACGTAGAACCTGTTTCAACATTTACAAAATCGATCACGGCAGGAGCAAAAAGTGATGGGTCAATATTGTAAAAGTCACCTCCGGCGTTCCGGAAAATCTCACAAAAAAGCATGCCGTAATCAGGAGATGCTCGACTCACCGTTCGAGGGCCAATGTCAATGAGGCTTGCGTCATCACCTGTGACGCTCAAGACAACATGTCCTCCGTAGAGAATTGCGTCATTACTTCTCCCAATAGCAGTTATGTTTTTTTGAGGGATGGGAGCAAGCGGGGCAGTTCCTGATCCAGCAACGATGCGATGGAGATCGAAGCTTAAGTCATGAAGTTTATGAATTGCAGTTTCAAGTGATCGAGCAATAACCTGCAGCATGCCGGCCTGGCTGGCTGTTTTTGCAACAAGGAGCACGAGGTTGTCAGGTGAAACGTGAGCATCATGTGCAAGTCGCTGACAAACTTTTTCAGTTGGAAGCGTGTTTGCTTCAAGGATGCCGATAGCCAGTTGGGCTTTTTCGCGTTGTCCAATTAGCGTGAAGATATCTTCTTTCCCAATTGCTGCACGCATTGGCCCACTTGCCATGGCAAAATAACCATCATGATCGATTTTCCAACCGGCATATTGCGTTGCAAGACAAGCTATGATGGGAGAAGAACTTTCAACCGCGATGAATTTCCATCCGTTGGGAGGTGATGTTAATGTCGAATTCTGGTAGGGGGATATACGTACGTCACCCAAGCCAGCCATCGCGGCCCGTGCCATGAGAAGGCCAGCATCCATGCTGCCGTCAGAAAGGACTCCACAATCGATAACTCGTGTGCCACCAACAGTATTGACTGAAACAGAGTAACATTCAGGGCGTGTGAGGAGCGATTCAATAATCAAAAAAGCGGAATCATTGAGTGACATACGAGTATTTCCAAAATGAGGTAGTCTACTGTAATCATGCTCCCGTAGGTTCTGGACGGCAACGCCTTATGCCAATGATCGTAAGAAGGAGCACATGATTGAATGAAGTGGGTTCGCAATGCCAAGCCTAACAGTTGAAAACTACGTCAAAACAATCTTTCAGATTAGTAATCGGCAGCATGGTGAGCCTGCAAGTACTGGGCAGATTGCATCAGCGCTTGGAGTTCTGCCTGGAACAGTCACCAGTATGCTGAAAACCTTGGATGCGGCTCGTCTTGCAACACATAAACCCTATGAGGGTGTGTCGCTGACTCGCGCTGGCAAAATGCTTGCCTTGCGCATGATTCGACGGCATCGTTTGATTGAACTGTTTCTTCATCGGACATTGGATATGACCTGGGATGAAGTGCATGATGAAGCTGAAGATATGGAGCATGCTGTGAGTGATCTGCTGATCGACCGGATGGATGCTTTTCTTGAATTTCCAGAGGTGGACCCACATGGCGATCCTATTCCTCGGGGTGAGGCCATGACAATGCAAGATATTGGTGGTGATGCTCATTTGCTTTCCGATACTCAGGAAGGAGAGCAGTTCAAAGTGGTGAGAGTGCTTGATCAGGCATCAGGTTTTTTGCGTTACCTCACCGAGATGGACCTCATCCTCGGGGCCGAGGGTCTCGTGAAGAAAAATCCAGACGGGTCTGGGGTCATGACAATCAAGCTGGCAAGCCAACAGGATTCCATTTCCCTGGCCATCGATGTTGCCGGAAAGATCATCGTGACATAACTGTGCAGTCTCGTTCCCACACACCAGACTGGCCAAGGCATTCGTCAACGGCTACTCGAATAACACCAGAAACTGAAGCATCATGTTCATTGAGGTGTTGCAGAAGTTCGTTTCCTATCCAAGATGCAATCCACTCTGCTGTTGTATTGGCGACCGGCAACAACACGCACTCATCAGCAGGGAAGATCCATCGTCTGTCAGAAAAATGAACATGCACTTCCTCATGGCTGGAAGAGTCTTGAGAGAGTTTGACCTGTAGGAATGAGTTTTTTGTTGGAAGTAGCATCTTGTGATCGAGTTGCTTGATAAGCAATGAAAGGTGATCACGCAGCAGGATAAAATCAATTACCATGCCATGAGCATTTGGTTGTCCATCAATTTTGACAGATACCGTCCAGTTATGTCCGTGGATAGGTTCACACACCGTGTCCGTAAGTGTGATAAAGTGGCCAGAACAGAAAACGTGTTCAGCTTTCTTTATACAGACGCTGTAACGATCATGCATTCAAGGGGCTCCGAAAAATAATGTAGAGTGCTGCCGCAATCAGGTCAGCTGTAGTCCCTGGGTTGATGCGGACTGGTGCACGGAGTGAACAATCAAATTGCTGGAGGACATGAGGGTTTTCAGTGTAGTTCATTTTTAGAATGGCGGCTGCTTGAGCAGAGACTTGAAACGCCACTTTCTCTCCATGTCGCCGTGAAATATGAGAGTCAGGTGAACGAGCAAGTTGCCGCATGAAGGTATCTACAATACCAACTCTCCAATTATCAGATTGTGAAAGATTGTGAGTCAAGTCTGAGAGAATGTCCTCAAGAACATCTGAGTATCCACTCGACCACATTTTTGCAATGTGATCACTCTCTGCAGATTCCAGCATGGCGGAGACGATGTTCTGAGGAGGTGGTCCAGAAAGATCATGTTTCAAAACGTTCCCCATGCCTCCAGGTCGGGCAAGTGAGATTGCACGCCAGATCTCACGTGAGTCCTGAGAACTAAGATTTCGTAGATAGGAGGAGACGTTCGAAGACAATAAGGAGACAAAGTTTGGCTCCATGGCACGCAACCAAAGTGACGATTCCATCACGGCGAGAGGTGCGATTGCAAGGATAATGCCAAGATTAGCATTCGAATCAGTTACAAGGCAAGATTGCTGCACAGCCTCCAGAATCACTTCTCCAAGACGTTTTTTCTTGGGATTCTCAAACACTGGTCCAATGGCAATCGCAGCAGCAATGAGGTCTTCGTATGAAAGATCTGGAAATGCTGCATTACAATGTACATTTCCAGGTTTTGGTGCGGTCGCCTCAAAAATACAAGCCATTGTTGTAGCCCACCCAGATCCACCAAGAGGTAAGGATGTTGGCACGCGGTCTCGCCACGTCATGCTTGCCTGATTCAATACATGCATAGAAGCGAGAAATGATGATGTTTCTAACATGTGCATCAGGTTAAAAAGGGATAGAGAAAATGGAGATGAAGTAAGATGAAGACATCAGTCTAAACATTGAGGCTGAAGAATGAGAGAATGTGTGAGATATGTCGACAAGTAATTCAATGATCGAACCAGAATGTTTTATCAATCGTGAACTAAGCTGGCTGGAATTCAATTTGAGGGTTCTTGAAGAGGCTGAAAACGACGAGAATCCACTCCTTGAGCGCATGAAGTTTCTATCAATATTTAGTTCAAATCTTGATGAGTTTTTCATGGTTCGTGTTGCTGGTATTCGAGAGCAGGCGTTTGGTGAGAGTGCACCGCAGGATTATGCGGCAGATGGCCTGAATGCCATGAGTCAACTGCGAGCAATTGCTGCCCGTACACAAGAACTTGTTGCTCGTCAGTACCGATGCCTCAAAGAGAGTATTGGTCCTGCAATGACAACTGAAGGGTTTGGTGTGTTGCGATATGAGTCTCTTACTGCAGAGCAACTCAGGCATGTCGATCATTTTTTTAGGGAAAGAGCACTTCCAATTCTGACTCCAATGGCGTGTGATCCATCCCACCCTTCTCCACGATACCACAATCGTGGGTTGTATCTTGGAGTCATGCTCGAGCATGCTGCTGGGCTTGGTCCGAAAAATCTGTTTGCAGTTGTTCAAGTCCCTCAGGTGTTGCCACGCGTTGTTGTTGTACCCAAGGTAGAGCCTGGTCATACGTCATTTCTACTCTTGGAAGATATTGTGGCAGCACGATTGCCAGAACTGTTTGGAGGATTCACAGTGAAATCATGGACCACGTTTCGTGTCACACGAGACAGTGATCTTGAATTGTTGGAGCAGGAATCAGACGACATGTTAAGGCTTATCGAAGAACGTCTGAAAGCACGCCAGAGGGGGCAAGCGGTTCGGATAGAAGTCGCATCGCGAGCAGATGAAACACTTAGCCAGATGATTATCGATAACGAAGGTCTCCACGATGGAACTGAGAATGGTTACTCGGAAGTTTATCGTATTGACGGTCCTCTTGATCTGACGGGCTTATGGGAAATTTACAAAATGCCAGGCTTTGAAAGGCTCAAAGACAAGCCATTCACTCCAAGCGTGCCGGCACCCCTCAATCATCGAAGTGGAGATATTTTTTCTGCGATAAAAAAGCAGGACATTCTCTTACATCACCCGTATGAGTCATTTGATCCTGTCGTAGATTTTGTAACGTCTGCAGCTCATGACCCACGAGTCCTTGCCATCAAGCAAACACTGTATCGAACAAGTGGTGATTCACCGATCTCTCGAGCACTTATGGCAGCTGCCGAATCAGGAAAACATGTTACTGCATTAGTTGAACTCAAAGCACGATTCGATGAAGCGAATAATGTCAATTGGGCCCGTCAACTGGAGAGAGCTGGAGTCCATGTAGTTTTTGGATTTCTTGACCTTAAGACCCACTGTAAGGTTTCACTTGTTATTCGCAATGAAGGGACTTCATTGCGTCGATACGTTCATCTCGGGACGGGTAACTAC
>JBDOMS010000687.1:0-2589 GCA_039831735.1 Pirellulales bacterium | reverse complement strand
ACAGCCAGATTCAGGCGATCCCAATCATGCCGCACTCAACGAAAACGTTAACCTCTTGCGTGAGGCGACTGACGCAAAAGGAGATCACATCGAACTTACGATGATTGATATACCCCCATGCTTTACATTTGAAGGAGTACAACTTCCAGCAAGCTACCTAAATTTTTATATTGCTTCGAATCTTGTACTGGTTCCGGTGTTTGGTGTGAACGCAGATGAAGGGGCTCTTCGAACCCTTTCAGAGTGTTTTCCAAGCCACAGTATAGAGCCCGTGAATTGTCGGGAGTTGATTCGTGGTCGTGGAGCGCTGCATTGCATAACACGAGATCAGCCAGCTTAGGGGTAAAAAACAAGGGTTCTTTTGGCCTTGCCTGCGCACGGGCTCTTCGCGACTATCTGTCATCCGTATCAGTCGTTTCCCGGCTGCGTCGTCAAGGAGGACGGCATCATGGAACAAATGGCCCACGTTGCACAAGGACTTACGTCACTTCTTGCGCGACTCATGATTGTGATGGTGTTTCTTGCCAGCACACTCGGAAGCAAAGTGCCTCGATTTACAGAGACAGTAGCGATGATGCAGTCTCAGGGAGTCCCAAACCCGCGGCCGATGTTATTTGGAGCCATCGGCCTTATTCTAATAGGAAGTCTTTCATTGATTACGGGAGCATGGACGAGGATGGGGGCAGCGTTTCTCGCAGTATTCCTTGCAGCAGCTACCTTCTACTTTCATGATTTTTGGACTTTCTCCAATCCAATTGATAGAGAAGCTCAAGTTATTCATTTCTTGAAGAACCTCGCCATCTGCGGTGGACTGTTTGGCTTGATTGCCTTCGGAGGAGGTCCTTGGAGTGTTGACGGCTGGATTGATGCACGTCGAGAAGAAGCTGAATCTAGCAGTGTTCAAACAGGTCGTAGCAGTTCGACAGGCCGTGGAAATCAGCAAAAACGCGCAGCGTAGTAGGATACCCTCCATAGAGTGACACGGGAATTCAGACCCCTCACTCGCTCTCAACGGTGTGTCACTTTACAATAAATCTCTTTCCTCTGGAGATGCATGTATGTTTCGCGCTGTCTTGTTTTCTTTAATTGGGGGGACTGTCTTCGGAACCTATGGTTTTTCAGGAGAGCAACAAGTGTCTCAACAGAATATTTTTCAAGTTCCTACAGTGCGTTCCTTTGGCTCCCTTCCCGATGGTCGAGAAGCACACCTTTACACGCTTGAAGTCCCAGGTGGTTGGAAGGCGACGATTACTGATTATGGAGCGATCCTTACCAGTTTCCATGTGCCCGTCAGAGACAGGAAACATGAAACAATAGATGTTGTGCTCGGCTTTGATTCACTTGAGGGGTATTTGCAGGGCCACCCTTATTTTGGAGCAATTTGCGGTAGAGTTGGGAACCGTATTGCCGGTGGGCGATTTACACTTGACGGAAAAGAATATCAGCTCGCGACCAACAACGGTGACCATCACCTGCACGGAGGAGATATTGGATTTGATAAACTTTTGTGGAGTGCGACGCCACGAGTGGACGCAACGGGCCCTGCACTTGAGCTTGAGTTGAAATCATCTGATGGTGACGAGGGCTATCCTGGTAATCTCGTTGTTCGTGCACTCTATCGACTCACTCGTGATGGAGAGTTGTGGGTTGAATTGACAGCCTCAACAGATGCTCCAACCCTGATAAACCTTGTCCATCACTCCTATTGGAATCTAGCAGGCCACGAGTCAGGTGTGATCGATGATCAGGAGTTGACTGTCTTTTCTGACCACTATCTTCCGATCGATAAGGGTGGTATTCCCACCGGTAAATTTGTTCCTGTTGAAGGTTCGCCATTCGATCTGCGGGACGACGGCGGTTCATCCTTGAGGCTGGGAGATCATCTCCGTCAGCTGCCTGGAAGTAAGGACGATGAAAGTCCTGGAGGGATTGACCACAATTATATTCTTCGTGACTGGAAACCAGATGGAGGCCTGCGGCCAGCTGCTATTCTGCGAGATCCCAAGAGTGGTCGAGCAATGGGAATTCTCACTGATCAGCCAGGCATTCAGGTCTATACCGGAAATTATCTCGACGGTTCAATTACTGGTAAGGGGGGAGCTGTGTACGAAAAGCAGTCGGCAATTTGCCTTGAAACACAAACCTACCCAGATTCTGCGCACCATCCTGAATGGCCAACCCAGCGGCTCGATCCTGGCCAGATCTATCGCCATACCATGGTGCATCGCTTTGCTCCCTGACGGCAATCAATCTTCTCAACACAAGCAGTGCTATGGTTTTTCCAATTAGTGATGACAATTCAGACAGGAAGATTTTTCCATATGTCACCATCGGACTGCTCATCACCAATGTATTTGTCTTTGTCGTACTTCAAGGTATGGGGCAAAATGAAGATTTCACCATGGCCTTTGTTCAAGTGCCTGCTGAGATTATTTCAGGGAAAGATATTGTCACGGAGTCATCGATACAGGAAGTCAACATTGAGGGGCAGATATTTCAAGTTCCCGTAGCAGGTTTGAGGCCAACGCCTATTCCCGTTTGGTTGACCCTGTTCACTGGTATTTTCATGCACGGAAGCATTATGCACCT
>JBDOMS010000517.1:0-11432 GCA_039831735.1 Pirellulales bacterium | reverse complement strand
GGTTTTTCTTTTTCTGCAGCAATCGCTTTGAGTTCCGCATCAGCTTCCCTCAACGCCTTGAGCACAGCGTCTTCTGCATTGCTAACATCTGTTATTGGTTCTTTTTTTCCAGCCATTTTTCCTTGAAGTGCTAAAATGGCTTTGTCGAAGAACGGGACTGACGCCGCTCGCAGCGCAGCAGAATCTGCCCCCGGGCGCTTTGCCTTTTCAAGATTCACTCGCCCCCGAGCGACGAGAAGTCCACCTTTTTGCATCAATGCTTCAATTCGAAGGTAAAGAGGCGGGTCATCGGTCAAGAAAGAATCGAGTGCTTGTTCAGCATTATCGAGTAATTGGACACGTTTTTCAGCATCTCCTTCAGATTGGCTGACTCCAACAAGTGCTGTCGCTCTCCTAAACGCAACCTCTTGCTGAAGTGTTTTACCTGCCTTCTTCTCATTTGCCACGCTATCAAGAATCCAGAGTACTACATCTGGCATGTCTTGTTCATCAAGTGCCTTCAGGAGTGAAAGAGTCGCTTGATCAGAAACTGAGATCTTCTCTTCTTCAGCAGCACAAACGTAAAACTGAGATCCTGTCAACAAAGCAAAAAGTAGCAACGCTGTTCTTTGCACAAATCTATTGTCAATCATTTTTTTGCCCTTAGCCCCACCTCAAAACCTTGAAGCTCTCATACGCCTAGTATACGGATTTTTTAAACGCCGGAAGAAGAAATGCACGTCAATGTGATTTCTGAAAAAGTAACGCCTAGCTGCCAAGGAAGACTTTTATTGTGAATTTCCTTGACTTGAACGGGTGGCAGTCGACGCATTTGCCAGCCAATAAGGGAGTTTACCTGCTGGAGGAAGTTTTACGACTCGAGCCGACTGGACACCTTCACAGGCAACGACAGCAGCAAGTGCCTCTGACGTAGGCGTTTGATCTAAATTGAGTACCCCAATGGCCTCGCCTCCGGGAGCTGTTCGGCCAACCGTCATTTGCGCTATATTGACTCCCTGACCACCAAATGCCATCCCCACGCGGCCTATGATTCCTGGAATATCTTGATGAGTAAATACGAGCAAGACTCCATCTAAGTATGCCTCGAGACGATGTCCTTCAAGCTGGACAAGCCGTGGCATCGAGTGACCAAAAAGCGTCCCAGCAGCCCGATGAACCGTATCGCCAATAACTAGGTCAACTGCCACAACAGAGCTAAATGCACCTGGATCAGTGCGACTCTGCTCAACTAACTCAATACCCCGATCACGTAACAGCATCTCCGCATTGACAATGTTGACGTCCTCAATTGCAGACTCCAGAAGCCCTGCCGCAAAGGCTGCTGTGACTAACCTCGTATTACGAGATGCAATTTCTCCCCGGTAGGCTATTGAACAGGAGCGAGGAGCTCCCTCATCAAACTGCGCGAGGAGCAAGCCAAGACGCCACGCAAGATCCAAAAAACCTCGAACGCCTTCTATCGCAGAGGGATCAATTGCATTCGCATTCACTGAGTGGCGGATCGCTCCGGTCATCAAAAAATCAACCAACAGACCAACACCTTCAACTGCCACCTGCGACTGAGCTTCCTCTGTGCTCGCCCCTAAATGAGGAGTCACAAGGACTCCTGGCATGTCGAATAACTTGCTTTCCGTACACGGTTCTGTTTCAAAAACATCAAGTGCCACGCCTGCAATCACCCCTGACTTGAGCCCTTCAGCAAGAGCGTCTTCGTCATAGATGCCTCCTCGAGCGCAATTGACAAGCCGAACACCTTTTTTGAGTTGAGATAACTCAGACATTCCTATGAGATGTCGTGTTTCATCAGTGAGCGGTGTGTGAACAGTGAGATAATCAACCATGGGCAGCATATCAGTCACTTTTGCCACTAACTCAACGCCAAGATCAGCTGCCCGCTCTGGTGAAAGAAAGGGATCGTAGCCCACAACACGCATATCAAAGGCTCTTGCGCGTTCAGCAACAGCCTGTCCAATACGGCCCATACCGACAATACCAAGGGTCTTTCCAGCCAACTGCACCCCCATGAATTTTCCTCGATCCCATCGGTGATCACGAAGGCTGGCATCAGCGGCAGCCACATTTCGAGACAAAGCCAAAATGAGAGCGAAAGCATGTTCAGCAGTGCTGACAGTGTTGCCAGCAGGCGTATTCATGACCACAATCCCCTGCCGGGTTGCCGCATTTTTATCAATATTATCAGTCCCGACACCCGCTCGCACAATTGCCCGAAGGCGGCTATTACCTGCCAAAACATCAGCAGTAATCTTCACACCACTCCTACAAATTGCACCGTCATGGGCTGCTAACTCCGTACGAAGAGCCTCGCCTGAAAGACCCGTGGCCACGGTGTACGTAACACCACGAGTTTTCGCTTTATCAAGAAGGGCGAGTCCGTCGGGGCTAAGAGAATCAAGAACTACGATAGATGGCATGTTGTTTCCTACAGAAAAATCGTATCAGTCGCATAACAAGTTGTTGATTAGTGAGATTGTTGGAAATCAAGCATGAACTGCCGAAGCATTTCAACACCTTGTACGGGCATGGCATTATAAATGCTTGCCCGGATACCTCCAACGGAACGATGTCCCTTCAACTCCACAAGACCATGTTCAGCGGCATTCTCCACAAATTGTTTCTCTAGTTCTTCATCCTTCAGACGAAACGTAACGTTCATGTCCGATCGGCATGATGACTGAGCATGTCCCACATAAAAACCATTCGATGTATCGATCACATCATATAACAGTTGTGCTTTTGACGTGTTCTGCTTGGCAATCATTGATAGCCCACCCATGGATTCCTGAATCCAGCGACAAACGAGCCCAAGAATATACACCGCAAAAACAGGGGGGGTGTTTGGGCGTGAACCATTCTTTGCATACGTCTGATAATTCAACATTTTCGGCAACGCATCACTACTTCTCTTCAGGAGATCTTTGTGGATGACAACTACCGTGACGCCTGCGATTCCAGCATTTTTCTGTGCACACGCATACAGAAGGCCGTACTTGCTCACATCAATTGGACGAGAAAGAAAATCACTTGAGCAATCACACACAAGAGGTGTGTTTTCAATGTCAGGCATGTTCTTCCATTGCACACCCTGAATCGTCTCATTGCTTGTAAGGTGAACGTATGCTGAATTTGATGGCACGTGCAATTCTTCAACACTCGGCAAGCAACTGTAGTTATTATCTTTGCCATCCCATACCGTGCGAGCATCCCCTTCACGAAGAGCCTCTTTCAGTGCAGCAATCCCCCAGCTACCAGTGAGAATATAGTCAGCTGAACCGTGCCCTCGAAGTAAATTCATTGGGATCATTGAAAATTGCAGACTCGCCCCACCCTGCAAGAGTATTATCTCATACTCTTCTCCAACGGATAAGAGTTGGCGAAGCGATGACAAGGTCTCTACGAGGATACTATCAAAAGCTGCACTTCGATGACTAATCTCAAGAACAGAGCTTCCAACGCCTGGCAAAGCCAGTAACTCACTCTGCGCTTGCCTCAATACGGGTAGGGGAAGGACAGCCGGCCCCGCAGAAAAATTGAACATCCTACTCGAGTCTGCTCCGTCTAATCGTTGGGCCACACCTTCCTCCTGTTTGGACACCGGCATCGGACCGTCGGTTTTGACGCCCGCTCAAAAGCCTTATGCAGGGGAGAATAGGACGCCTTCCGCGTGTGGTCAACGGGCCACGATATGCAACGTAAACGGAGGGTGAGGAGAGCGGTTGTCGAACCGAAAGCGATGGGGATAACAGATAAAATTGAAGGCGCACAGGCTGGCATCGTGACGATTCTGGCAAATGAGGAACCGTCTTGAGAAAAACCGTGTCAGCCAATCAACAAAGCGTTGAAGGCTCAAAAGACAAGCCAAAGCCGGACTGGAATCATCCATATCTCAGATAATGACTTTCTGACAAACGAGCATCGGCGCGATACAGCAAGCACATCTAACGCGATGAAGACTCGACCCGTACGTAGCCCAGCGAGTGAACAACTTCAAGGATTTCACTCCAGGTCGGAAACATCCTTCCACTTGATCGTTTATACGACTCAACAGCACGCATGAACTCCAATTCCTCTGGAGCATATTCGCGCTCACACGTGGTTGGATCGATATGGCGTCGACGCAATGCCTTTGGCTCCTTGCATGGATGAGTTGCAGAGGTTTTGTTTGCGGGGAACTTTTTCTTGGGGCGGCTAACGGTGGCAGGCATGTTGAACTCCTCTCAAGTCAGAAACTCTCAATCAGTCTTAGGGAGTATTCCTCATAACGACTGCGTAGAGTGTGATGATTGGCGAATAAATGACGGCAACAGCCTCTACTCAGACCCCATAAGCCCTACAACCGCTACAGGACGTCATTATCGGTTGCCGAAGAGCTTCTTAAGAGCTTCAGCAGCCGCTTCACGCGAGGATCCCTGTGATTTATCCTCAGTTTTGGGCATGCCCTCAGGGTGGGCACGAGCTGCTCTCAGTTCTTCAACGGTCATTCGGGCATTTCTTGCATGGTTGTGTTCCTCGTCCTGATGAGGTTCTTGATCACTCGACTCATCACCACCAGCATCAGCTTCAGCTTCAGGTTCTTGAGCTTCCTTGATGTCTTCATTAACGACATCACCAACCGGTACGGCAATAGATACCTGCGTTGTTTCATGCAGATTTGGTGATTCATTCGACTCACTCAACAACCAACGTGATATTTCATCGTCATCACTCCAGGATTTTGGCGGTGCAGCCTTGGATCCACTGGTCTCCGTGGCAACTCGTGATCCTCCTGATATTTTGAGCTCAAGACTACCAACTCGAAGAAGATCTCCGTCATACAACTTGGTTTTCTCTGAAATACGGCGACCATTCACAAACGTCCCATTCCGACTACGAAGATCCTCTACGCAGACACTGTCAGAGGCGATCTTAATAGAACAATGACGACGACTTATTTCGTCGCTAGTGAGTCTAATGCCGCACTCTTCCGCACGACCAATTAGCATTTCACTACGTTTGAGAAGGATAGCTTTCCCTGCACGTTTTCCTGATGCAATGACCAGTTTTGTAGCCATCTTGATATTTCTCCATCATGTTTCACGCACGCTTTCTTTATCCACAGGTTCCAATCGATGGTCTTAAAAATGACGAAGAAAAAATATGATAGTTCCCAAACGAAACCCTATTCAATTCTAACACTATCAGAGATTATTTGCATGACTCCATAGGAACTTTTTTTCCTCATACGAGATGCGGAAGAAATCCTTAGTTCTTTGAACCTTAATCGGTGGGAAGTACAGGAACACACTGGATTCACGCAAGGAAAAATCAAAGGGCGGTAGAGTTTTTTCACGAACTGCCCTCGTTGACGGCTGAGTGTTGCTAGCGTCGTAAGGTCCACCTTGCATGACCAAACCGCCGCAGGTTGTCCTCAAAGCCTAACGGCTCAGTATCAATAAACGCATGCGATTGCTCATCAATTTTTGCATGCAGCATCGATGACAGGCCATGCAGCCATGTGCAAATACAAGCATCAACGTCTGCGGGGGCTTGAACACCGCTCTCTTGCAAATCACAAAGCCCGGCATGCCGACCAGACAGTCCTACGGCTTTGTTCGAATGAATGAGAAGACTTCCATGCTGAAGGACTGCTGTGGCACGGCGTCGCTGTGCACTCCCCATCACCTTCGTGCCTCTTGAAACCAATGCATCACCCTCAAGATCCACAACCAAATCACCCGAAGAGCGTCGGTCAAAACAAAAAAAATGTTCCTCGGCAGCAGTTTCTCCAAAAGCTAACCTTGCTCTTATTCCGCGAGCCTTCAAGGACTCTACCATGGCTCCGTGAAACGCATCATAGAGGAGCTGCGGCTGCGCAGCCCATGGATGATGCCTCGGAATAGCTGCTGCATATGTAACATCCGATCCATGAACAATAGCTCCACCTCCACTTGGCCGTCTTACGAGCGGAAGGTTTTTCAGAGCAGAACATTCATGCGCATCGTGAGAAGCTTGAAAAGCACCAAGCGAGACTGTTGTTGTTTTCCAACTGTATAGACGAATAACAAGGCCAGCTCTACGTACAGCTTCATTCGCAAGACATTCATCCGCTGCCATATTTTCAGGGCCATCAGCAGGGCCATCACGATAAAGCGTAATCACACTGGCAGCATCAATAACACTCATCTTAGGGCGACTGCTTTGCTACGAGAGAATCATAACTTTGCTGATCAAGTAAACTTTGAACATCTGATGTATTGTCAGGTTTGATTCGCATGATCCAGCCTTTTTGGTAAGGATCATCACCCAAAATCTCTAACTCTTGTGGGAGATCGACATTGACTGCCACCACTTCACCCGAGACTGGAGCATAGAGATCACTTACGGCTTTCACACTTTCAATTTCACCAAACGACTCACCGGCTTTAACCTTTTGTCCAACGTCCGGTAGCTGAATGAAGACAAGATCTGTCAACGCCTCCACAGCATACGCCGACACACCGACTGTCGCGGTGCCATCCTCTTCAAGACGAATCCATTCATGTGACTGGGCATATCTACGTTCAACGGCCATGACTTGCTCCAAAACGGTAGTAAAAAGTGGGAACACACAACAACATTCTAGTTTCTTTTGTAAAAGGGCAGGGGGGTTACTCGTCCTGTTTGCTTTGATCCTCTCACCATGACCTCCACACTATTTCCCTCACGAGCTTCTTCACAATTGATAACTGCCATGGCAACTGCTTTCCCAAGTGAGGGAGCAAAGCTTCCACTGGTTACAGTGCCGATTCGTGTCTCGTCAGAAAAAACCTCGCATCCAGTCCGGGCAGTTCTTTTTGAATCAAAAACTAAGCCAACACGAACCTGTGAATCAGGAGCACTCTTCATTGCGGCAAAGTGATCATACCCCGGAAAAGTATGATCCTTGAGCGTCATAGCAAAACCAAGGCCAATCACAAAAGGGTTTGATGACTCTGTAAGTTCATGGCCATACAAAGGCATGCCAGCTTCAAGACGGAGCGTATCTCGCGAACCAAGGCCACACGCGTGCAATCCTTGGGGCACTCCAGCGTCGTATATTTCCTCCCATACCTCCCGAACCACAGATGCTGGCACAACAATTTCAACACCATCTTCACCGGTGTACCCTGTACGACTAATCATCGCTGAATGGCCAACGATCATGGTGTGCATCAATGTGTATGTTGATAGTTTGGCAAGCCGCTGTGATTCCTTTACTTCCAGGAGAGAACCGACGATATCAACAGCTCGTGGACCCTGAATGGCCATCATTGCCGTTTCAGAAGTGCGGTCCTCTAATGTGACCCCCTCTTTGGGGACACGCGTATTGAACCACTCAACAACTCGTTGACGATTACTCGCATTTACGATGAGTCCGAGGCAGGGTGAGCCATCAGCATCATCTGGTTCCCGACTCACAATGGCATCATCTAAAATAGCATCTTCAGTGGTAATCAATGTGTAGCGACACTGATTGACACGCATGCCCAAGATCTTTCGAGAAAGTAATGCGTCAAGCCAATTCACCGCGTGATGCCCACGGATTGTAAGCCGTCCCATATGCGAAACATCAAACATTCCTGCTGCATGACGTGTTGCCAGATGCTCTTCAACAATCGAAGAATACTGCACAGGCATTCTCCAACCCGCAAAATCAACCATGCGGCCATTGTGGGCTTCGTGCCAATTCACAAGAGGAGTGTGAAGCATTTTTGCAAATACCTTCCATGCACCTTTCACCAGATTAAGATTCAGTATGAGCAGAGATTGTAAGGCTCTCGATACATGCGACTAGTCATCTAACGTCTGGGCTGCCTTTTTTTGTGCCTCTCCCCGTGTCGCCTCTTTTTTTGTCGCTTTGATTTTGGTGTTTTTGTTGATCGACTTAATCGCTTTTTTCGACGAGTGGGGTGATCTACGAGCCCAAATTCCATCAAACGCCGATCAAGATCAACCTGCTGTACAGAAACCCGTAATTGATCACCAAGACGAAATGTATTCCCTTCACGCGCTCCAGAAAGAACGTGACCCACTTTATCATAGCGATAGCGATCGGGCGGAAGGACTTGTCGTGACACAAAGCCCTCTGCCGGCAGATCCATGCCTTGGGCAAATATTCCAAAACGCTCCACGCCTGTTACAACTGCATCCATCTCTTCACCAATACGAGAAGAAAGAAAGAGGAGTAGTTTCAATTTTACAAGTTCTCGCTCTGCTGCTTCGGCTCGTCTCTCGAGTTGAGAACATTGCTCACCAAGTTGCTGCAGGCCATCACGAGGAGGCTTGCGGCCATTCGACATGATGTCAAGCGCTCTGTGTATGGTGAGATCCGGGTAACGCCTAATTGGTGATGTAAAATGACAATAGCAGTCGCTTGCCAGTGCAAAGTGCCCCTCATCCTGCGGACTGTAACACGCCTGCTTGAAACTTCGCAGCACAGCGTAATGAATCGCATGCTCTTCTCGACATCCACGAGCCTTGCGAAGCAAGTTTTGAAGTTCGAATCGACTTTCAAGAGATTCCACATCAAACCCAAGCTCATTGGCAAACTCCGTAAGTTGCTGCAACTTTTTCATATCAGGAGCAGCATGAATACGACGTAAATATCCCCCCTCCGCCGACGACAAGCTACGTGCTACCGCCTCATTGGCAGCTAACATAAACTCCTCAATAATCTGATGGCTTTCTGTATATTCAACGACATGAGCTCCGGTAACTCTTCCGGAACCGTCGAGGTCTATCTTCACCTCCGGCATGTCAAGTTCTAACGATCCTCTGGCTATTCGACGGTGTCTGAGTAATCGAGCAAGATCTCGCATCCGTCCCAAAAGGGATCGAATGGCGGAGGTCATCTGAACCTTTCGTGTTGATGGATTTGAAAGAAAGACATCTACTTCTTCATAGGTAAAACGACGACGACTCCTTATAGCTGAGCGTTCAATACTCGTATCAACTGGTACGCCTTCAGGAGAAAACTCAATCCAGCATGTTCGAGCAAAGCGCACCCGCTCAGGCTGAAGACTCGCCAGGTTATTCGAGACTATCTCCGGGAGCATCGGAATAACACGGTCAGGCAAATACACGCTCGTACCACGGCGTGCAGCTTCCATGTCAAGCGGTGAACCTTTACGTACAAAATGACAGACATCAGCAATATGAACCCCAAGCAACCAATGACCATTTTCAATTCGATCCAGAGAGATTGCATCATCAAAATCTCGGGCATCGACTGGATCAATTGTCACAATCACCTTGTCAGTGAGATCACGCCGATCATCGAGCACGTCTTCAGAAAATTGAGCCGCTTGCTCGCGTGCATCCTCTAACACATCGTCTGGAAAAGGACCAGGTAAATCAAATTCATGTACGATTGATTGCGTATCGACACCAGGGGCTACGAGAGACCCTAGCACTTCGACAATAACTCCTTCTCCACCATGACCACATTGAGGAAAACGAACGACTTCGATGACCACCTTGTCATTCTCTGTGACATCTTTTGCCCCAGGATCTCCAACCGAGATAGGTGCATCAAATATACTTCCATCAACTCGAACCCAGCTCTTTCCTGAAGATTCAAAATAACGACCAACAAAACGAGTCGTTTTACGACTTAAGACTTCTAAAACTTCACCTGACGGACCATGTCGCCAATCACTATTTGCTGAAAGCAGTCGTGCCTTTACAACATCTCCACTGACTGCATCACGTTGCCTCTGAGCAGTGACATACACATCTGCAGAACGATCACCAACAGCGAAACCATCTGGATGCACAAATCCATAGCCAGCAGAAGCTCGTTTGAAAACGCCAACGACCTCGGTTTGCGTGTGTTTTTTTTGTGATACTGAACGTTTACGGCTCATGAAACCATTTCTCACACCACGAATAAAGAAAATGGCCCAAAGACACCCGAGAATTTGTCATAACGACTTCGTTTCATGAAATACAACTCTTATCACAAATCGTTTTGACTACTTCTCCTTTCCTCTGAAAAACTTTCGACCTAGGTTCGTATGATATTGAGTCCAACCGCCGTCCAGGGCTGCTTCATTTCGTAAAAGTTGTGTTGTTGCAGCCATGCGAGCATCGAGTTGATCAATATGATGAAGCGCTACTGCTTCAAGGGTCATTGGCAACTTAGGTGATCCGTACTCATATTCTCCATGATGGCTCGCAACCATATGCTTGATTCTTGAAACTAATTCAGCGTCAAACGGTGTACCCAGGCGATGCTCGGCGGCCTGAATTTTTTCTTCGATGATCTCCAAACCTAACACAATGTGCCCAAGCAACTGTCCTGCGTCGGTATATGAAAAACCCTGCTCACTTTCCAGTTCTGAAGTCTTGCCGATATCATGAAATAGAATACCAACCAGAAGCAAATCCCGACTAAGATCTGGGTACAGCGGTGCTACACGATCGGCAATTCGCAAAAGTGAAACAATATGCTCAAGAAGGCCACCAGCATATGCATGATGCTGCTTGATTCCAGCAGGGCTACGAGTGACTGCCGTCATCAGGTCTTCGTCAGAGAGTGTCTCGGATATACAAGCAGCAAGTTGAGGATGCTCAATCGTAGATAGAATCTCTGTAAGTTCCACTCGCAAAGCACAAAGATCATCATCGGTCAGAACTCGAAACTCTGACTCATCAACGAGGCGAGGGTCTGCACGTGAAATTGACTGAATAATTACCTGGAGATTTCCAGAGTACACTTGGGTTACTCCCTCAACCTGAACAAATTCACCATCGTCGAAAGCTTCAAATTGATAATCAGAAGCATTCCACATCCGTCCCGTTATGGAACCTGAACGGTCTGCAAGTTCCACCTGAAGGTATAACTGCCCATGACGATTCGGTCGTAGTTGCTTTCTCGATGCGAGGAATACTTGATCAACTGCACCCTGCGTGGGCAGTTCTGTCACGAACTTTCGGCCCGAAACTCGGGCAGGAAAGGGGATGGGGTGAGGAAGCGTGTTTTTTCGCGGGGAATGAGAAGAACTCGACATTTCAAAAAGAGTATGAATGATTCCCCACACCACACAAGCGAATGACTACAATCTCGCAAATCACGCAGTTCACAGCTTATAACTGACACCAAGGAGTTCTTCATGCCCCGAACAGCCATCTCTCCAACTCGTGCCGAGGATTATCCTGAATGGTATCAGCAGGTTGTCCGAGCAGCAGGATTGGCTGAGCCATCACCAGTACGCGGGTGCATGGTTATTAAGCCCCATGGATATGCCCTTTGGGAACACATGCAAAGCATTCTCGATCACATGTTCAAGGCGACAGGACATCAAAACGCTTACTTTCCTCTGTTTATTCCTGTTTCTTACCTAGAACAAGAAGCAAAACATGTAGAAGGTTTCGCGAAAGAATGTGCTGTTGTAACACATCACCGTCTTGAATTG
>JBDOMS010000346.1:0-2606 GCA_039831735.1 Pirellulales bacterium | reverse complement strand
ACTTCCGGAGCCTTGGCAAACAGATGACTCAATTGGTTCATGGGGCTACAACGCAAACAAGCCCTATACGACATCGGACCTTCAAATTGATAAGTTTGTTGACATCGTTAGCAAGAATGGAAATCTACTGTTAAATATCCCAATTCGCGCTGATGGGACACTTGATGAAACGGCCACAAAAATTCTGAAGGATATCGGCGGTTGGTTGGACGTAAATGGTGAGGGTATCTATGGATCCCGTCCATGGCACTATTTCGGTGAGGGAAAAGTAAATGAGATCCCCCATTTTGTAGAAGAATCTCCATTTACCTATAGAGATGTTCGTTACACAGTAAAGGGTGATTATCTTTATGCTTTTGTCCTAAAGTGGCCTCCCAATAATAAGGAATACATTGAGCTTGCTCTTCTTGCTCCAGGTAATCGGCGAATTAGCGGCATTCAGTCAGTTGAGATGCTCGGGCACACGGGCGACCTAGTTTGGGAACGGCACCCCGATGGGCTACGAGTCACATTTCCAGCGAAAAGGCCAACAGACTTTGCGCACTGTTTAAAGATTCATCTAGAACAGAAATAAATTGGCTGTCGTTAAGAGAGGGTTCGCTCATGACATCACTACGAGTTTCTTTGTTGACGTGTGTGATTGTCTCGGCTTGTCTGATCAATAATCTGCAACTGCATGCGGAAGAGTACGAACCACAATGGGAATCACTCGCTCGACATCATCAGGCTCCGGAATGGTTTCGTAATGCCAAGTTTGGAATTTACTTTCATTGGGGGCCTTATGCTGTTCCAGCTTTTGGAAATGAACACTACCCGCGGACGATGTATGGTCACGTAAGTGGAAAGCCCCCAAAACCCAAAAAGGCAGCGACGAAGGGTATTGGTTTTCAGACATATCGGGAACATGAATTTCATATTCGTACGTATGGGCAGCCAAAGGATTTTGAATATCACGATCTGTTCCCATTGTTCACCGCACAATCGTTCAATGCTGAGGAGTGGGCGGACCTCTTTTTTCTAGCGGGTGCAAAATTTGCTGGCCCCGTCGCAATGCACCATGATGGTTTTGCAATGTGGGATTCTGCAGTTACACCATGGAACAGCATGGCAGTCGGGCCACGACGTGATGTTGTCGGGGAAATGGCTCGCGCTATTCGCAAGAGACAAATGAAATTCATTACCACCTTCCACCATGCTAAAGTGGGTCGGGCTGCCGAGGGTGATCCCGACAAGCACCGTTGGCATTTTCTAGGGAGGCAGAAGTATCTCGAGCGAGAGGCACCGGAGAGGTTGAGTTCTGGTGACAAACGACTGGAAAAGCTCTATGGAACAATGCCTTGGTCAGAGTTTCTAACGATGTGGAAAGCTCTACTGAGTGAAGTCATACACGCTTATGAGCCTGATTTGATATGGTTCGACTCATGGCTCGATCGTATTCCAGAAAAAGAAAGGAAAGAATTTCTTGCTGAGTATTTCAATGCCGCTAAAGACTGGAATAAAGACGTGGTTGTTACGTATAAGCAAGAAGATTTACCCGCTGATGTAGGTGTTGTTGATTATGAGAAGGGGCGGCTTGACAAACTCACTGATTTTACCTGGTTAACAGACGACACCATTAGCGCTGGTTCATGGACAACAACGGGAAGCTGGTCCTACACAGAAGAGTTGGATATCAAAACATCAAAGGTTTTGCTTCACACACTCATCGATATAGTGAGTAAAAACGGTAACTTGTTGTTGAATATTTCGCCAACAGCTGATGGTGTTATCCCGGATGAGCAACGTGAAAGTCTTCTTGGGATGGGGGTTTGGCTGCGGGCGAATGGCGAAGCCATTTATGGGTCCAGGCCCTTTTCAAGGTATGGAGAAGGTCCAAAGCGGCTCACGTCGAGTGGGCATTTTGTTGAAATGAGCGGGGACTACACGAGTGAAAATATTCGCTTCACGCAAAAAGAGAATTGTGTCTTTGCCATCCAATTAGGCTGGGCTGGAGCAAATCAAACAATCGCAATCAAAAGTCTCGGAAGAAAGCTTGGTGGGCATCTGCAGATCAAGAACGTGACGGTGTTAGATTCTCCTGAGGAAATTGATTGGTTTGTTGAGGATGATGCTCTATATGTAACTACACCTGCAGTTGCACCGAATGATATTGCGATCTGTTACAAGGTTGAACTATCCAAGTAGTAGGTAATTGACAGTCGATCTGCTGCTAGTGTGAAGTCAGTTCAAAAATAATGGGATCCATGCCAGGAGAGACATTAATTTCGAGCCCTGAAAGGTCTGGGCTTGCATATTGGGGCGGTGTTACCAGAGTGAAATTTTGAATTGCCTCCTCGGTATCAGGTTTTGTGGGCTCGTTGCGCTCCTTTGTAATTGACACACGATTGATGCCGACGCACCCACCATCACCCTGGGCTCTTGTTGTGAGGTGGAAGTTGCCAAGGTTGTCAGTGATGCCAACTGCTGGTCTCTCATCAGCTTCTGGGTGAAAGAGAACAGCAGCACCCTCCAGCGGCTTCCCGTCAAGTAGCACCGTGCCAGTTACTGGAACAATATTGGATTGGCTATCGCACCCGATGAATTGCCAGGAGATGGAGAGCGTGCCG
>JBDOMS010000267.1:0-2611 GCA_039831735.1 Pirellulales bacterium | reverse complement strand
GCACGAACGCAGGCGTTAGAAATATATCTTTGAGTGATCGCTACAAAGATGAGGATGATCAAGAACATCCGGATCCCTTTTTGATTCAATTCGATGGACAGCCCGTTACTCCGACAGAATCCACTACAACAAGTGCTACATACATGGCACCGAGTGATGGTTACTTTCAAATAGAGACTCGTCTACTTCCGGTGGATGATGATGTTGATAAAAAATCTATCCCAAATAATCTTCGACTGAATCACTGGGGCGGATACCCCCTTCGTTACACTCTCGATGTGACTGTGTTCGGGAATTCACGCATCGCGGTTATCGATCCGTTGATGTGTAGTCAGCTTGAGTATGTTGCGTCTGTCTGGGCGACAGAAAACGGACAGGCGATCGCTTCCCACCCACTCTATCGAAACATCGGGACAGCTGGACAATTCACTCAAAATACATCAGTCGACGGACTCACTCCAACATTTAATATGCGGAGGCTGAACTGGAAAATTGTAAGTAATCAGGCAACCGCAGCGCAGAAGCTTGCTGTTGCTTCTAATTTGTGCCGGCCAGCTGATGTTGTGAGTGTCGAAGTGCAAAACGATGAACTCGTAGCGTCTCAATCTCGGTATGAGCTTGGCGAAGTATCTGCATGCCATAAGGCTCCCGTGTATGTTCGCTACACAGATGGTTTCAAGTACTGTCAAGAATGCAATCGTCAATGTGATGTTGACGAATTCCCGCTTGCTCGACAGTCTGAAGATCGGTTGTCGTGGATGCTTACAGTTCAACCAGAGGGCAATGGATCAATACAAACAAATTGGCAAGCAGGAAATTATTTTGATGTTGCAATAGTTGTTTTTCATAATCGGCTCCTGCCACCCGTTGGGTCTACCGTGCTAGAAGGTGAAAACGGTTTTGATTCGTGGTGGGATAATGATACAGGTGTAATCAAGCTGGCTGTGGATCGTACTACCGGTATTGATCAGGATGACATCCGAAAGATGTTCGCTGCCGGTAATTGGGTGATGGTTGCTCCTAAGTTGGCCAATCTCAATCAGAAGGTTGATTGGTTGCAAATTCAAACGGCAGAACTTATTCGAGAACCCACAAGGACGCTTGTGGAAATTATTCCCACGCAAGAACCATTTACAAATACGTCTGCTGGGTCAGCAATCTTTGGGATTGATCAACCAAATCTAGTCACTTTGGTATATCAAGGTGTGGTGGCCGTTTCGCGTCGTTCAGTGCAGATTACAGAATGAGGTGCCACATGATTACATCACGAATAGGTGGTATCCAGAGCGGCAAACACTGTCGACGAGGGGTCCTGCTGCTGGTTGTCCTGAGTATGTTGACGCTGTTCCTGCTACTGGGCGTAACTTTTATTGTTTTGGCATCGCGTGCTCGGACAGTATCAAGAGCCTATTTGCAGCTAGCTGATCAGCAGCAGCAGTCAACGTCGACTCTGCAGCCGCTCGTACGAGAAGCTGCGCTCCAGGTAATGCGTGGGACAACAAAGGATTCAGCTCTCAAGCACCACGACCTATTGGGCGATCGATATGGTCAACAGGCCGACAGCTATTCTGTTACGGTGGCGAGTTCAGTGGCATCGAATCAGCTTCTTAAAATAGGCCTCAACGAAGATTTGGGCCTGAATAAGACAGGATGTGTGCTCTACTTCGTGACGGGTCCATCGGCAGTGCAAGGGCATGGGGCTCGAATCGTTGATATTGTCGACAAAGACGCCATCATTGAGTTTCCACCGGGCCTTTCTCCTTCTGGTTTAAGCGCGCTCACTGGAGCGACTGTAGAAATTAATCATCGTGACTTTGATGGCGAAGGGGTGGATGCCCAGACGGCATACGAGCCCAATTGGTCACTTGTACCGACTGTTTCACCGAATGGAATAAACGAAGATTATGATGCAGTCGATCTTCAAAATATTGCGATGGCAGAGGCTGGTCAGGCAGTTGCTTCGTATCATCGCCCTTCAAGCATTGATTATTGGGTCGAATGGTATCGCGCACACAACAACCTCCAAGACACCGCATCTGCTCAGGAGGCCATTTTTAAAATCCTACCTGTTGACCCGGGTAACTTAAATGGAGTGAACCTTGAGGTCGCGAAGCAATTGCGCAGAGCATCATGTCGGCCATTCCCATTTGACCACCTGTTCAATTTCTATGATGGTAGTAACGGACGGAGCTATGAAGATTTTGCCGGGCAAACTTTTAATAGTGCATCATCTTTTTTTTCATTACTCAAAGGTGGAAGTGGTTTTGATGTTGATACCGATGGTGATGGGCAGTTGGATAGTGTCTGGTTAGATTTTGGCAGAGAAGCGTTTCGTCTTGCAGATCAAACGTACGTCAAACCACTGGCAGCTATTCGGTGCATTGATCTCGGTGGAAGAATTAATGTGAACGCACACGGTTCACTTTCTCATCTGACTGGTAATAAGCCAATAGCGGACTCAGCATTAGCTGGTGTGGATAATTCCCAGTATTCAGATCTTTTTGATTCACAACCGGTTGGTCTTGGGTACGGTCCGGCCGATATCCAAATGGGTGCTGTGTTAAGCAATCAGCAAATGAGCGATATATTCCTGGGACGTGCTCAAGATGCA